>JBDOMX010001062.1:10502-17003 GCA_039831615.1 Planctomycetaceae bacterium | reverse complement strand
ATTGTGTGGCGAGCGCCACCCGGATCTCCGCAAGAATGTCCACTGGCTGAATCGGGCTTTGAGATGTCGACAGGAACACGGACCCGGAGTCATGAGATGTCTTGACGGCACAACGTGTCGGAAGCGATGACGCTTCGAACTTCTCGGCGGTATCGTAGCAGGCATACAACTCCGTCAGGTGTTCTCCACCAACCCGCTCCTCAACGAAATCACGGACGCCCTTTTTGTCACTGCACTGAATCGCCAGCTCACGCTGGTCGAAAAGCATCAGCCAGTGGATACGGTCGTTAAAATTCTCGGGCGCCGTGAGATTTGGAAATCGTCGCAGTTCGGACCAGGCAAAGCTGTGAATCGTCCGGTGCAGCGGACGCAGTCGTTCGTCAATGTCCAGAGCCCGGGAGTCAGCCAGCCATTTGTCATCCAGTCGCTGTTCAGAATTCAGGCGACCGATCGCGTCCGCGAAGTGCTGCCTGACCGATGCTGGCAGGAGCCGTTGTGCAACTCTGATGAAAGACGGCGTCATTTTCGTTCCGGGCCCGTTGTGTAGCGGGAGCAGTTGCCGAAGAGTCGCGGCAGGTACGGGGCTTCATCCCTGTTTCAAGTCGCAGGTGTTCCGATCGTTTTGCCGAAATCCCCTGCAGTCCATTTCAACGCGTTTCCTGCAACCAGGCTCGAACTTAGTGACGATCCGATTGTATCAGGGACGACCAATTAGTCTCAGCCCGCGTAGTGACCACCGGATTGTGGTCGGTAACGTCGACTTGAACTGATTGCCGCTCCACAAACCCGGTGAGAAGAATGACCGCCCCTGATTGAGACCGCAACAATTCGAGTGTCAGTCTGATGAAGAAAGACAAAACCGTGCGTCGCACATCTTGCGCAGATATCGCTTGTTGTTTTTCAATCCGACCGCCTGATGACATACAGGTAACTGGCGGGAAGCCGCAGCCAGTTTCCTGCCTTGATGATTGAAATGAAGGAGTTGCCATGTCCAACATAGAACGGCATACCAACGATGTGTTTGACGATAAGGCCGTTTGACTCAATTCGGCGTTTCCACACACCAGAACCGAAGGAATAAAATTCGCGCAAAATTGTCCTGCTTACTCCATGTAGCCATTCAGGATTGCGATTCATGATCCCTAGACCCAAATTGAATACCTTCCACCATCGACTCGGCATGAGGTGCAACATCTGGCCGTCATCACTCAAGACGCGTCCGCATTCCTTCAGGCATTTTTCAACATCCGGAATGTGTTCAAGCATATTGCTCGAGAATACCAGGTCAAACTGAGCATCTGGGAAGCGTGACAGGTCCTGAGCATCGCACAGCAGGTATTCAGTATTTTGAGCTTTTCGTTCGAGAATTGATTTGCCCAGCCACTCGTAACTTTTCTCGTCCTTCTCTGTACAAGTCAGTCGGTCGCAATACTGTGAAATCGTTGCGCTTTGGCCACCGTCCCCTGCGCCAAGCTCCAGCGCATTTTGGAACCGCTGATCTGGAAATAGTGAGAAGGTCATTTCGGCTTCGCGCCGCCGTACAAAGTTGTGCCAGTCCTTGTAGCTGGCGGCGTGATTGTCTATTTCTTCTGACGTAAATGTGAACTGTTGCATTGGGATGCCCGACAAATTGATACAGCGTTATG
Organism: Planctomycetaceae bacterium; assembly: GCA_039831615.1. Classification (GTDB taxonomy): domain Bacteria; phylum Planctomycetota; class Planctomycetia; order Planctomycetales; family Planctomycetaceae; genus S139-18. Next base: position 15,357 of record JBDOMX010001062.1, on the reverse strand, counting down.
AGGATATGGTGTGGGAAAGGAATGCGTGGCGTTACTGCAGCGCTAACCCTCTTCAATCTGAGCAGCCGGCGGACAACGCCCGGCGAATACGGTGGGTGGTCAGACCACCAAGCAACGAGTTTAATGAACTGTTCGCTGATGAACATCGGCCAACTTCAACAGGTAGAGACTTCACTTCATCGAACTTCATGCGGCCGCACTCCTTCTTCCGCCCCAACCCTGTGGCTCCGCTCACGTCGAATTTCCGGTGGACCTCTGCAGCTGTCTTACCAGCTGCACAAAGTCGCCTCACCTTCCTCCAGTAAGCGCATCACCTGATAATTCTGCTTGACCCAGAACGGCCTCTGGATTCTCAAAACACATACGACAGACTCTGTGGAACGCAACACTGCATCATTCCGTTCCATTCAGGTTTTGTTCGCTAACGGATCCTTCGCAAGCGATTCCACAGGCGACGAGCCCACCTGAGTACGTGGGGCGCTCGATCTGGAGGATCGACATGTGCTGTCTCAGAAAAGTAATTGTAGATCAGAGTGCCATTGGAAAAACGTGTTGCATAAAGCAGTTCAGCACCGGCACGCGGGGAAATGAATCTCGGCGGGAGGGCGTCTGGAATCTTACGGTTGATCACCTGCGGGTCAGCGATTAACTCATTGAGTCGAACAGAACACGGTGCCAGACGATCTTTAGATGAGACAGGCACAACCTCCTGCAGCGTCAGCGATGGGGTACCATCAGAGGAACCCACCATAAACCGGACCGCCAGAGATTCGCGGTTCTCCGGGCATTGGCTCAGAATAGATTCTGTCACGCCGCCGGAACCATCCCGGATCTGAATCGTGACGTCGTCAAAAAGGAAGTTTCCAAGTCCGTAGAAGATCCATCGACCGTTGTAACGTTCGTATGGCTGAATCACATGGCCATGGCATCCTATGACTGCGTCCGCTCCCCAGTCGATGGCAGCTCGTGCCACAGCGACCTGCTCCGGCACCACGCGGTGCATGTTCTCGAGTCCCCAGTGCAGGTAGACAATCTTCACGGCGTTGTGCGCTGCATGCTCCTTCAGTTTTCGTTCGAGGTATTCCATGCTGAGCGGCGCAACGCCTGGTGACACATGAGTTGCCAGGTTTTCGCCGTTGGTCGTGGGACATGACGCGGCAAAGACCTGCACCGACAAACCGTCGACTTCTGTCGAATGCGGCTGCCAGGAGTCCAGGATGTTCCTGCCATAGCCAACAGTGGCCACCCCGTGAGCCTGAAGAATGTCGAGTGTGTCCGCAACAGCCTGTTCTCCGAAGTCGGAAATGTGATTGTTTGCGATGACAGCCAGATCCAGACCATTCAACCCCACGGCCAACTGTGGACTGGCACGAAGAGCGGCGTATTTGAAAGGTAGCGGACTGCCACGATCACTGATGGGACACTCAAGATTGGCGACGAGGTACGTATCGGAAGAAAATGCCGATAACGGGTTCCAGTCCGACGCTCCTGCAGCAACATGCTCTTGAATGTGTCGTCCGGCCAGACATACGTCTCCGAGAATTGTGATTGTGTTGGACATAGATGCAGGCATTCAGCAGGTTCAGCGTGATGCAAGTGACTGGATCATCCTGGAGTAGTTGTCCAGCGCCGTTGTCCCGCCCATCCCCGTGAATGCCTGTAAAGCATATTTGTCTCTTTCGGTCGGAGAAATCGCCGCAAGTCCCGCGATCATGGTCGAGATTTCAGCATCAACGGGAAGGGTGTCCCGGATAAAAACAGCATGTCCGCGATCGCGCAGAAAGCGGTTTGCGAACTCCGAGTTCGCTCCTGTGGAAATCACAGGCAGACCAGACGCCAGGTACTCACACAGTTTTGCTGACGCAACGACTTTGTTCATGCGATGCTGGTGGCGAAGGAACAGACCAGCATCGGCAGCCGATAGAAAGTCAGCAACCTCCTCATGAGCGACGCTGGTCACGTGTCCTCGCCGTCCAAGGCCCGCCTTTTCGATGATGTTCTCGGCCAGAATGACATCATCCAGGCGGACGACGGCAAGGAATTGCAGATTTGAAATTGTTCTGGCGAGCGTTGCAATGAAGTTGCATGTTTCTTCAAATCGTTGCCATGAACAAACGACGTTGCCAGTGTAGACAACCACGAATTTGTCGTCGAAGCCAAGCGATGTTCGCAGTCGATGTCGGGCTTCCTGAGAGAATGCAGGTTGCGGACCAAGGGGCGGAAGCGACACGGCTCCAGGCAGAGCGTTCCCCATCCGTTCCTTCCACAAATCTATGTGTTCATCAGACATGAGGACCAGCCCGTCAGCCTGAGCAATCTCGGACGTCTGACTCGTCATCGACTGTGTGATTCGAGTCTGCAAGTCGTTTGACACACAATCCGTATCTTGCTGAAGATGAGTCCGAACAGTGTTTTCGTAAAGCAACTGCGATGGCACGTCGCCCTCATGTTCAATAATCACGCGCAGACGTTTGCCGAGGAACGGAATGGATTTGAGTGAGAGCACCGGTCCAGGGTCCTGTCTCAGCACATGCACAATGACTCGCTTATTAATGAACAACTGCCTCGCGAGAAATCTCCTGAGGATGGCGTGGGCCGTTCTGATGTCGCCGCAGCGGAGACTCTGCACGTGGCTGCAGATCTCCGGGTCAGTGTATCGGCTCTCGTGTTGATCCCACAGTTCGTCGGGGACAACCGTCAGACCGTCGGCCGGAATTCCGGCGTTGCGAACGCACTCAATACGGCGACGGTGGATATGATGATGGGCAAAGAAGTAGGGGTGTGTGTAGTGGAAGAACCGCATCGTTGATCCAGAGAGCTTACCAATATTACTCACGCGGAGCGTCACACGGGGACTGGCTCATTGCCGCAGGTTGGGTTCATTCCGTCCGTTGCGCCATGGAGACAATGTGTCTGTTCCCATTTGACACCGGTTCCGACCTGACATCCGGAAATGGGACAAGGCACCGATCAGACAGACATCGCAACGCCATATCACCGAAACATTCGTGATCGAAGCCAGTTCCATTTCCTGCGACCTTTGTGAGAATTCCGTAACGCTACGAGTGATTCTGCCAGACACGTCTCTTCACGTAATCCGTGTAGCTCAGGATGACATTCAGAATCTTCCGTGAGACGGCCGAATCCTCGTAGTCCTGTGGGCAGGAAACGGCTGTCGTGGCGTCCGCGGCGAGTGTTGCGTTGATTGCCTCAATACAACGGGAAGAGTTGAGTCCTGACATGATCAATGTACCGGCATCCATTCCTTCCGGACGTTCATGAGCTTCACGAAAAGCGACAGCACGAAAGTTGAGAATGGCCGACTCTTCTGTCAATGTCCCGCTGTCCGAGAGTGTGCATCGCGCATTCATCTGCAGACACACGTAGTCAAACAGTCCGAGAGGTTTCGACACCCTGATTCGCTCGTCCAGCTCAATGGCATTGTCAGCCAGGCGCTGTCGGGTCCTCGGGTGAACAGAAAAGATGACCGGCATCTGAAAGTGATCGACCACCTGCTTCAGGGTCTCGGCGAGAAGCCGAAGACGCGAACTGCAGTCAACATTCTCCTCGCGATGAAGGCTCGCAACGAAATATCCGTCCGGTTCGAGATGCAGCCTGCTCAGGACATCGGAACCCTTGATCTGATCGCCATAGTATTCGAGAACTTCTCGCATCGGCGATCCGGTCACAAACACGCGGTCGGCCGGCAGTCCTTCGGCGAGCAGATATCGCCGCGCGTGTTCTGTATAACACAGATTGATGTCGCTGACATGATCAACAATTCTGCGATTTGTTTCTTCCGGAACTCGTTCGTCAAAGCAACGGTTGCCCGCCTCCATATGAAAAATCGGGATCTGCAGCCGTTTGGCGGCGATCACTGACAGAGCACTGTTGGTATCACCAAGCACAAGAACGGCGTCCGGCGATTCCCGCCTGAGCACAACGTCGACTTTGTGCAGCGTATTGCCGATGGTTTCCATTGGCGAACTGCCGGCCGCGTCAAGCTGATACCCTGGTGCGGGAATGCCCAGCTCTTCGATGAAAACGGCGTTGAGTTCGCGATCGTAGTTTTGCCCCGTGTGAATCAACAGGTGATCGGTGTGCGCGTCCAGACAGGAAATCACGCGGGACAGACGAATCAATTCAGGACGCGTACCAACGATCGTCGCTATTCTCACTGAACCATTCCCGCTGGTGGTCGGGCAGCACACAAGAGTCCAAACTTCTGAACACCTAATCTGCGCTGAACGACGATAAGAGTGATGCTCATGACTTTCCTGCGTTGACGTACAGAGAAATCATCTGCTTGTTTGCCAGGTCGAGTTTCGAGATGCGGTGACTGCAGAAAGGATCCCGAAAAAACCCTTTCGACACTGATGTGAACCCTGATTCGCGCAGCAGCCGCGACATTCGAATGAAGTTGTAAGCGTTGAAGTGGCCAAAGTCCTCTCCATTTTCGTCGTGCTTCAGAGAGACCGCCCATTCCACAAATTGATCCAGATGTTCCGGGTCAAAATTCGCTTCAAACAACTCCCTGCTGACCAGCACAGGAGGCGTGCCGTTGGTATAGCTGGCCACTGCAGCGATCAGACCGTTGTGCGGAGCCAGATATTCCTCGTCACCGTACATCTTCCTCAATCCGTCCCGGATCGACGGACTGTTTCCGTAGGCACCGGGTCGATCGAAATGCAGCGAACATCCGTCCTCCTGAAAGGACCGCACATATTTGTCAAGGTCCGGCACGACGATTCGCAGCAGGCCGCCAGGCCGAAGAGTGCGACAGGCTTCTTTTAGAAAGTGCCGGACTTCGTGGTCCCGCAGATGTTCAAGAACGTGCGAAGCGTAAAGATAGCCA
>JBDOMX010001062.1:0-10492 GCA_039831615.1 Planctomycetaceae bacterium | reverse complement strand
GTCCTCGAACGGCAGACGATCCCTCTTGATATTCGCCTGGTAGTCGGCCGGCTGACTGACATTGAGAGTAGTCCACCCCCAGGCGCAAAAACGATCGTTGTGGTCGCCGACATTGACCGCCGGAACCGGATTGGTCACACGGAAAAGAAATCGCAGCAAAGTCCGGACCCACGACAGGGAGTTGATCCGCCCGAACCGCGGGCTCGGAACGTCGTTCCTGCCGAAACGCTGATCGAAGCGATAAGTCCAGAAATCTCTCACGGTCTGCAGCATGTACTAATCGCTTCGTTCAGTCGACCAGGTGTCCGGACGGTCGACGTCGAACGGTTCATTCGCCCAGAACAGTGTAATCATTTCTGAAGCACCGGTATTGGTGATGGAATGCAGTGTTCCCGGCGGAATCTCAACAACCTGAATGCTGTCGCTGCCGACGTCCACGAAATGCTCAGTGTGGTTGTCCATCCGGCGAAAAGAAATTCGGCCGGATCCGGAGATCACGCAGAATCGTTCCACCTTGGAGTCATGAAAATGATTTCCGCGGGTGACTCCGGGCCGCGTGGTGGAGACAAAGATCTGCCCTGCCGCCTCCGACCGCAGAAACTCAAACAGCCAACCGCGATCATCCTGTTTCAGGTCAACTCCATAAGCAAGTTCGTCATCGGGTGCGTAAGAAAGATATGTCGTAAAGAGTCGCTTCCTGAGGCCATCAGAAAGGTCCGGAATGACCCCGGCCTCACGAGTATCGCGAAACCGTGTCAGCGTTGTATGCAGTTCGCCAACGGTTGTCTTGTAGATCGGCTGAATATTAAGCTCGTGGATTCCGGAGGCTGGTGTCCCCGCCTGAATCACTGATGAAACAACGTCCACCACATCGTCAACATAACAAAGTCGCAGCGGCGCGTCCGGATCATGAATGGTTGCCGGCAGGCGTCTTTGAATCGCGTGGCAAAAGGTTGCCACCACCGAGTTGTAATTCGGACGTGCCCACTTGCCGAAGACATTTGTAAGGCGGGCCAGGTAAACGGCCGAACCCGTCTGCACACTGTAGCGACTCAGTTCCTCTTCCGCCGCTCGTTTTGTTTCTCCATAGGGACTGTCGGCCCCGACATGAACGGAAGAAGAGAAGATCACCGGAACGCTTCGACCGGTCGCGGAAAGTGCCCGACAGAGCTGCGCCGTCAATTCAACGTTGCCCTCGACGAATGCCGCCTCATCATCGGATCGATTCACGCCGGCAAGATGCACGACGAAATCGACGTCCTCGGCACAGGCGTCCAGCCTGTCCGGCAGTTCGTCACGCCCCATTGGAAATGTGCTGGTAAGAGGATCACGGTCCAGGGCCAGCATGAGGTTTCTGCCAAGAAACCCCTGTGCTCCGGTGATCAGTACCTTGCGCACTGTCACGGTTCTGTTCCTGTCGCCAGAGCCTGCTGAATGATCGGCTGCTGCTGCAACAGTTCGCCCAGTTCGGCGTCACTCAGTTGTCGGGTTGTCGCTGACGTGAAGTCCTCGTAGTTACTCAGCGAGGGCTCGCCCTGTTCAAAATAGAGCGCATAATTCAGATCCCGATCGTCTGACGGAATGCGGAAGTAGTTCCCTAGATCTTCAGCCCGTATACGTTCTTCACGATTGAGCAGCGATTCGTGTTTTTTTTCACCGTGCCTCGTTCCAATGATTCGAACTTCACTTTGCCGGCCAAACAGATTGTTGATCGCCTCTGCCAGTTGTCCGATGGTTGCTGCCGGTGCCTTCTGGACAAACGTATCACTGCCGGTGCCATGCTCGAACGCGAACAAGACGAGGTCCACTGCTTCGTCGATCGACATCATGAACCGTGTCATCGCCGGATCAGTGACAGTGATGGGGTCCCCGCGCATGGCCTGTTGCAGAAACAGTGGGATCACCGATCCACGAGTGCCCATGACATTTCCATATCGAGTCACACAGATGCGCGTCCTGGGATCGGACATGAGATGGCGCGATCGGGCGATCGCCGCTTTCTCCATCAGGGCCTTGGACATCCCCATGGCGTTGACCGGATAGACCGCCTTGTCTGTGCTGAGGACAACGACCGCCTGAACATGCTGACGCACGGCAGCCTTCAGAGTATTGTCGGTTCCGACGACGTTCGTCTTCACCGCCTCCATGGGATGGAACTCGCAGGAGGGAACCTGCTTGAGGGCAGCAGCACAAAAAACCAGATCGACTCCTCGCATGGCCTCATCGATGCTGTCGGCGTCGCGGACGTCACCAATGTAAAACCGCAGACGAGGGCTGCGAAACAGGTGTCGCATGTCCTCCTGTTTCTTTTCGTCGCGGCTGAAGACGCGGATTTCGCTGAGGTCACTGTCCAGGAATCGACGCGCGACGGCATGGCCGAACGATCCCGTCCCGCCCGTGATCAGCAGAGTTTTTTGTGCGAGGTTCAAGATTCGCTCTCCATGATTCGCTCGGGTTGCCTTACAGACTCCTCAACGGCCACCATTTTGAGGATCGGCGCCCATGTAACAATTTTCACACCCGTGACCACGAACGGCTGCAGGTTCTCGATCCGCAGGTTCACTGTGCCGTCGGCGGCGTCCGAAACAGCCACGAGAAAGCTGTACCGGCCGGAATTAAGATTCAGCACGCCCAGCTCAAAACGGACCTCAGTATCGCCCGGGTCGGCACACGACAGCTGGTAAATCTCGTCGCAGCTTCCCGAAAGAATATAGGCGGTCACGGGAGTGAGCGACTCATCCACAATACAGACGCGAATCTGGTTCACATTTGACGGCTGTCTGACGCGTACCCTGAGCGTCGCGCCAACATGACTGCCGAACCCGATCCTCATGTCATCGTGGCTTTGCTGCTGCTTCCTGCCATCGACGACAATCTGAAAATCGACGAGTTCAATGACGCCGGTCCCCGAAACGGACTGTGGCTGCTCCTCGACAGGGCGCGTAGCGTGGTAGTTCGCAATCGCCTGAGCCGGATCTTCGCTGGAATCCAGGAATGTCCCGCGGCTCATGAGTTTCACCCGCTGGCAAAAGGCCGACACCATCTGCATGTTGTGAGAAACGAAAACGACCGCCGCATCGGCTCTCAGTTTTCTCACCTGGTTCGCACATTTGATTTGAAAATCCGAGTCTCCCACCGCCAGCACTTCGTCCAGGATCAGAATGTCCGGCTGCAGCAGAATGGCCGCAATGGAAAACCCCAGTCGCACCTGCATTCCGGAACTGTACGTCCGGACGGGCGCATCAATAGCCTCTTCAAGATCTGCGAAGTCAACGATGTGATCGAGCTGCTGAGAAATCCTGTTCTTTGACAGCCCCAGAATCGAACCGTTGACATAGATGTTTTCGCGTCCGGTCAGTACAGGATTGAATCCGGCACCGAGCGCGATCAGTGCCCCCACCCGTCCTCGCATGACGGCTCGTCCGGTATCAGGCCGGATCAGACCGGACAAAATCTTCAGCAGCGTTGTTTTGCCTGCGCCATTGTGCCCAATCAGTCCCACGCACTCACCGCGTTTCAGCTCGAAACTGATTTCTTTCGCAGCCCAGAATTCCCCGCGACGCAGTGTGTCATTTTCACGGTTGGCACCAAGCAACGCGGCCGCCGAGTCTCTGACGCCATACCACAGGCTTCTTTTCAGATCGCGACAGAATTTTTTTCCGATATTCTCACACTGCACCAGGGTATCGCTCATTCTACATCCCCATCCGTTCCACAAGATGAGGCAAAACAACACGAAACACGACCAGTCCGAAGACCAGCAGCACAGCGGCGGCGATCGTGGTGCCGATCATCGCCGGCAGATAGTCACTGTGGCCGATGGTAAGCCAGTCTCGAGTTGTATTGACAAGTGAGGTCAGCGGGTTTCTGTTGACGACATCCGCTTTCCATCCCGATTCCGGGGGCGCATAGACGACCGGACACAAGTACATCGCGAACGACAGGGCCGTCGTGATCATCCGGTTGACGTCCGTGTACAGCGAACCGATCGGAATCAGCAGGAATCCGACACACAATCCCACCACCACCGTGCAGGCCAATCCAACGGGAAACAGCCAGGCGGTTGATGCAAGGGGTACCCCGAGCACAACCAACACCGGCAGCAAAACCACTAACTTGATAAGAACTTCAAACACGATCTGAGCCACTGCGGAGAGAATAAATGCCTCCGGTGGAACCTTGAGTTTCATGAAGACCGGGCGACTTGCGTTGAACGAATTCAACGGTTGACTGACCGATGCTGCGAAGACTCCCCAGATCACGGAACCCAGTAATACGTAGACCGGGTAGGGAATAGACGTTTTGCCCCCATTGACGACACCCATCGATGCGAGAAACATCCAGACGAGAGTGGTGGCAATCACGGGAACAAATAGCCAGGCATATCCAAAGTAGCTTTGTCGAAACTGAGCCTTGAGATCCCGCATGAACAGGATCCAGGTCAGTTCGCGGCAGCGCCACAGATCAGTCACGATCTCCCTCATCAGCTGACGCGGGTGGCGTAGAGGTGACTCCGGGGAATAGACCACAACGGTCAGTTCGCCGGAAACTGTTCCTTCCTCAGAGCGTGCTGCAGCGGTTGGCATATGTTGAATCCGGCTGGATTCCAGCGGAATTGTGATCGCTTGAAAGTTACTTTGCGCCGGTGTCCCGCGCTATCAGTTCCCACGCACGATCTCAACTGCGCGGACTGCGTTCCCGTGGGTGACAAGTCACAATTCCTGCCCCCTGTTGTCTAATCCGCCACGCAGCCATGGTGGCCTTTAACTGGTTTCACAAAGGATGGAACCGGTGGAAGCCACGAGATCCGCCACGGAATGCTGTTCGAGTTGTGTAGTTGTCGTCAAATCAATCCGGAAAGTCGACCGATTGCACCATGCAGATGGATGAGCGTTGCGGGTGCAAACCAGGCGTCAGCGGAGCATGGCCGACCGATCTCCCGTCAACAACACTCTGATCTCACCCGCATCCGCAGGCACACGCCCAATCGATGCAAAATGCAGGTTCATCGCACTGGCAACCGGAGTGCCGGGTGGAACGTCGTGCGTCAGTCACTCACGGTCTCAGTGGATTGTTGTCTCCTGGCACTGCCAGATGGTTCCACCTGAACCGGAACGGCGACGCATCAACACGAGAAGCCCCCGCGAGGTCCTTCTGAAAGAATGACTTGCCCATGAGAGCCGAAAACGTTTTTTCCGACCGGGACACTGTTCGCGTCAAATTCATGCTTCGCATCATGTCCCTGCCGTCGCTGTGGACCTGCCTGACGACCCGCGTTTTTCCAGGTCATTCCCAGGTACGGTGTCGCCCACCGACCTGTTTGCGGAAATGTCCAATCGGATGGACGTCGTCTCGCACCGGTGATGCAGAAGTCCGTCCAGTCATCATTCTGCCTGTTAATGAACCTTAACAGACCAAATCTGTTGACAGACGTTGGCGCCGCAGTGGGATTCGCGTGGATGGAACCGGACTTTTCCATCTCGGGACGAAAATCAGAGTTCCAGCGGGTGAGTTACCAACATAATTGACCCGAGCGACGTATCGTCTAATCTGGGACAGCCGGTCCGCATGGGGCGGGACCGGCAAAGCAGGAACGACAAACGGTCGGAGTGCATCCGTTGATTGGGGGAACATGTGGTGCAGACAGGCTGCTGTTCCTCTGCCGTTGCCAAGGGAGATACCAGGATGCCCAAAGGGCAGGTGAGGGGTGTTTTTGAGTTCGGCAACAGCCCCATACCTTCGGGCTCCGGCCACCTTACTCCCCACCGGGAGAAGCAAGCAGCTGTGTCGCTCAGTTTGCGAATCTCCCAAATGACGAATCTCCCCAATGAACGGATGCCCCGTGGCGATCGTGCGTCTGGTGTTCGCGATTGACACCCCTGTCCCGAACAGTGCTGCGGAAAAATCATTTGCTGCAGGTGATGTTTTGCCAACACCGCTGGACCGTGATTAATGGCTCAACCGGCTCCTAAAGTCAGCATCGCCATGATTTGCCGGGGCGACGGACATCATCTTGCCGATGCCCTGGAAAGCGCACTCCGTCAGCAAACAGATTTTGCCGTTGAGATTCTCATTGGAGGTGATTGTTCAAGCGACAGCATTCGCCAAACTTTGAACGACGTCACATCCGGTGATCCCGAACAGGTGCGTCTGGTGCGCTCGAATCACACGGCAGGAGCTCGTTCCTGTTTCGAAACGGTCCTCAACGAATGTCGCGGTCGCTACGTCGCGGTGCTGGGGTGTAACGGGCTTTGGATCGATCCCCGCAAACTGCAGAAGCAGGTCGACCTTCTGGAAGCCACTCCCTCATGCGCACTTTGCTGCCACCACCTGGCACGAATTGATGAATCCGGGAATGTGTTGCCGGCCGATACGACGGCTGCCGGCACTTCAATCCTGTCGTTCCAGGAAGTGTTGAGCAAGACTTCCCTGGCACCTGGTTCGGCTGTTGTCCGTCGGACCGACGCCCACGTTTTCTCCGAATGCATGGTCAGTGGCGACGAAAACCAGCAGTCGGCCTGGCTGTTGATGAATGCGACCCGCGGCGATGTCGCCTTTGTCCACGAAAGCATGGCAGCATCGCGAGACTGCTTAGCCGCAGGCGGGAACGCAGCGGCTCGCGCAGAACAGTACACATTGCGGAATCAAACATTGCGCCGACTGCGGCGCCGCGCTGGTCGAACGCACCGGAAGCACATCGAATGGCAGCTGTCGGCCAACCACGCAGCAATCAGCCTCGATATGGTTCACCGGAATTGCCAGCCCGAGGCCGAGCGACATCGGCGCATGAGTTTTTTTTACGGCCGCTGGCAGGCCCCCTTGCCACTGCGAACCAGAATTTCACATGCGATTCGTCCGTGTCGTTTCCTGCACTCGATCGCAGCCCGCAGCTTTGAGTTCGTGACGGCCGCGAAGCAGTGGCCGCCATTCATTTTGTTTTTGTTCATCACGATCCTGCGTCAACCGACCTGGATCCTGAGGCTCGGCCGCGGTTTGATGGATCGAGGCTGGGCAGGACTGCGCGGCGAATACCGAACCCTTGAATACCTGTTCGGCGTCAGCAGTCAGCAGTATGCCAAATGGGTTCGGTCCTTTGACACGCTGACAGATACGGATCGTACTGCGATCAACAGACGTATGGAGACCATGCAGGTCCGACCCATTTTTTCGATCATCATGCCGGTCTACAACACACCGGAGTTGATGCTGACACGCTCGATCGATTCCGTCCTCAGCCAGATCTATCCCTACTGGGAGCTGTGCATTGCCGACGATGCGTCGAGTGACTCTCGGATTCGACGTTTGCTGACGGAGTATTCAGAGTCTGACTCGCGCATTCACTGCCGTTTCCGTGATGAACGCGGCAACATTTCGGCCGCCTCCAACACGGCTCTCGAAATCGCATCCGGAGAATTCATCACGCTGCTCGATCACGACGACGAACTCGCCGAGCATGCTTTGTACATGGTTGCAGAAGAGATCAACCAATCTCCAGATGCGGACATGATCTACAGCGACGAGGACAGAATCAGCGAGAACGGTGAACGGGAGAGCCCGTACTTCAAGTCCGGCTGGAATCCGGACCTCATGCTGTCGCAAAACATGATTTGCCACCTCGTGGTGCTGAGACGACAACTGGTGCTGGACGTGGGCAGCTTCAGAACCGGCTTTGAGGGGAGTCAGGACCACGACCTGGTGCTGCGCTGCAGCGAGCAGACGACGGAGGAGAAAATCCGGCATCTCCCCGCGGTCCTGTATCACTGGCGCCGGGTGCCTGGATCTGTTTCGAACGATGCCGTCACATCCATCGCTGCATTCAAAGCCGGAGCACGTGCCGTCCGTGAACATCTCGAGAGAAAGAAGGTGCAGGCGACCGTCGACATTAAAACGGCTCCGGGCTCACCGCATTATCGCGTGAGGTACGCTCTGAGGGATCCACCTCTGGTATCAGTGATCGTACCGACAAAGGATCGAATCGACCTGCTGCGTCAATCCGTCGATGGGCTACTGCATGACACTGACTACCCGCGTCTGGATGTGATCATTGTGGACAACGACAGCGGTGAGGCGGCCACTCGTGAGTATTTTACCTCCCTGAAACACGATGCCCGAGTTCGAGTCGTTCCGTACGACGGCGCTTTTAATTATTCCGCAATGAATAACTTTGCGGTCCGCCAGGCGGCCGGGGACATTCTCTGTCTGCTGAATAACGACACAGAGGTCACGCACCCGGACTGGCTGCACGAAATGGTCTCACATGCTGCCCGCGATGAGATCGGTGCCGTGGGTGCGAAACTGCTTTATCCCGATGAGACGATTCAGCACGCCGGCATTCTTGTCGGAGCTGGTGGACTCGCGCGACATACGTTTGCCGGTCTGCCGAAGCATGCGCCCGTGATGTGCGGTCGACTGGATGTGGTTCAAAATGTGTCCGCGGTAACGGCCGCCTGCATGGTGCTGAGAAAATCCGTGTACAACGAAATGGGAGGATTCGAAGAACACCTGTTTCCCATCGGGTACAACGACGTCGATTTGTGCCTGCGAATCGTTGCTGCGAAATACCGCATTGTGTGGACTCCTTATGCTCAACTGTACCACCATGAATCGGCCAGTCGCGGTCGGTCATCGACGGCAGCACAAATGGATCTGGATCTTCGGCAGGCGAGTGCATTGCGTCGGCGCTGGTCATCGCGAATCGCCGCCGACCCCCATTTGAATCCGAATGTCAGTATTGACAGTGTTGACTATCGTCCGGCATTTCCGCCGCGCATCCGAAAACCGTGGCAAACGTACGACTGATTCGCTCCGTCCATCGGCTCCGACGGAACGACGGATTCAGTCTCATTCGCTATGATCGCACCTTCAGGTTGTTCGAATCACTCATGACGTGGCTGGGATATTTTAATGAAGCGAGGGGGAATTGACGTACTTTTTTTGGGACATGAGGCATCGCGGACAGGTGCGCCCATTCTGCTCCTGCGCATTCTGCACTGGATTCATGAAAACACGGACCTGAGCTGTGCTGTTATACTCGCGGGCGGCGGCGCGCTGGAGTCTGAATACCGCAGAACAGCGAAGACCTGGGTATTCGATCTTTCAACTCAAACGTCATCGCCATGGTTAGCGCGACTCATACGAATTCCCGTTCTTCGTCGGGTCATCGGTTTCGTCCACCGACGCCTGCTGGGACTTGCCGTGCGGCAGTGGAATCCGACAATCATCTATGCAAACACGTGCGTTGTCGGACACATCCTTGACTACCTCAGCTTTTTGGACAAACCAGCAGTCACGCATGTTCACGAACTGGAAGTCGTGATTCGGACGCACGTGGGAGCCGCTCGATTTGCTCAGGTTGTGCGACATTCAAATCGCTTTGTCGCAGTATCGCAGGCGGTGCGGCGCAACCTGATTGCCAACCAGGGAATCGCCGACGAAAAGATCGAGCTGATTCCCGAATTCCTGACCGTTGAGGGCCACCCTGGATCCAATCTTGACCCGGCCAGGCGTGATTTACGGCAACGTTTTGGCCTGCCCGAAGACGCCTTCGTCGTCGGTGCATCGGGATCACCCGGTTGGCGCAAAGGTTCGGACCTCTTCGTGCAACTGGCAGGTCATGTCGTCCGCAGGCAGCCGGAAGCTCCCGTCTATTTCATCTGGATCGGTGGTCCACTCTCCGAAATGGAAGAGGAATTCCTGAAGCATGACTGCAGAGGCCTCGGTGCAGCTGATCGTGTCCACTTCGTCGACACTCAGCCTGATCCGTCACGACTGTTCATGGCGCTGGATGTTTTCGCAATGGTCTCGCGAGAGGATCCGTACCCATTGGTGACCATCGAAGTCGCTGCGATGGCGGTCCCGATTGTATGTTTCGATCAGGCCGGCGGGAGCCAGGAACTGGTCGAAGAAGACGGAGGATTCGTGGTCCCGTACCTGGACACGCTCGCCATGGCAGACCGCGTTCTTGAACTCGCGTCTGCGCCGGAGCTCCGGGAGCGACTCGGCAATCGCGTGAGGGAAAAAGTCATCGAACGAAATGACGCAAAAGTGGTGATGCCGCTGGTGGTTGACCTGATTGGACGTATGATCGCGATTTCTAACGGCCCGGACGAAAATAACACCGACGATGGTCACTGAGAATTACTGAATTCGTGAGCTCCTGATGTTCTACAGATCGTTGCTGCGTCAGGCAGGCCCGAAGTCGGACAGGAGTCACGGCGGCAGGTCAAACATTTTTCCGACCCGAATTGATATCCATCTCGGCGGTCGCGTGGAGTAGCCGGGAAATGAACGCAGTCTATACGTCTGCCAATCTGCGGTATCTTGCCAGGGCGCGGACACTGGCACAATCGGTCCGGACACACAGTCCTGACACGACTTTTTACCTTGTGTTGGTGGACTCTGTTCCGGATGCCCTGCGTGCCGGTGTCGAAGACGGTTCCGAGCCCTTCGATCATGTGTTGACTCCCGCAGATCTGGAGATGTCCAGATCTGC
>JBDOMX010000654.1:0-17009 GCA_039831615.1 Planctomycetaceae bacterium | reverse complement strand
GGAAACGGACTGGAGAATCCTGGCAAACCGTTTTCATCACAGTCAAATGTCGATCAGTTACTGTTGACCATTCCAGTCGGACGGAAGCTGTAACGACCAGACTTCGCTGCAAAGCGGCTGAGCGTGACCGCCGGCGATCCAGATGCGGTCCTCAAAGACGAATGCGGAATGTTCGTGTCGTTCTTTCCATTTTGTTTTTGTGTTGAGCTCCTGCCAGTTCCTGCCGTCCTTCGAATACCAGACGTCTCCCCAGTTCGTCGACGGATTGTTCGACCAGCCGCCAATGACCCACATGTGATCGCGATAGGTCACGGACGAAAACCACAATCGTGAATGCCACGGCGCCGATGGCGATTCAAGTCGCCAGCTAACGCCGTCCGCTGAACTCCAGACGTCGTTGAATCCCCTGTATTCCGGCACATAGTTCCCACCACCGAATACGTAGATCCGCTCGTTGAGGACAGCCGCCTGGTGATACGCTCGTGGAGACCAGCCAGCGTTCGCACTGGCCTGGTGCCACTCATGACCATCCTCCGAATACCAGACGTCGTTCTTCGGGCTGCTTTCGTCGCCGAAGTAATAGTTTTCCGTTCCGCCAAGGATCCATATTTTATTCCTGAAGACGACTGTTGCGGCCGCCAGCCGAGGTGACCAGCCCGCTTCCTCTGCATCCAGCTTCCATTCAACCCCGTCCACGGACGACCACACTGAACTGCTTGCCGAATGACCGTCCAGTCGGCCATTGTACCAGCCTCCCATCATCCACATGCGGTCTTTAAATGTCACCGACATCGGCAGGTCGCTGTGAATCCACGGCGCCGACTCTTTGACGAGTGACCACGTTTTGCCGTTCGCGGAACTCCAGACATCGCGCGGCGGAGCTTCGAAGGAGTTGAACCAGCCGCCGAAAATCCACAGACGGCCATCGTGGACAAGTTCGCCCTGGGAATCACGAGCCTGCCAGCCGGCGTCTTTGGTGACGAGCCGCCAATCCGGATCCGATTTCGTCGGAGCTGTCTTTTGCTCGGACGGTACCTTCACCTGGGCGACGCACGGCGTTATGGTCGACACGAGCGGGACCGCTGCTGCCATGAAAATCACTGACAGTGTTTGCAAACGATGCAGGCGACTCGTCATCGCTGTCCGGCTCCTGGTGGTGTCTATGGTTGTACCAGCTGGATTGTCACCTTTTGTCCCACGATGATCCAGCGATCTCGAATTGTGCACTTCGAATGGTTTGGACGCACGAGAGTCCAGTTTGAAATCCTGGCGACAGAACTCTGCCGTGTCGATTCTTGTTGACCGCCCATCAGGAGCGAATCGCGTGAGTACTTTCCGTTTCATCATGCTGGCAGCGTTGTTGTGTCCATGTGCCGCGGGACAGTCGGTCGACGACATCACGCAAATGAGAGTCTGCGTCACGGGTGCTGATCACAACCGGCCAGACCCGTTTCCGGGAGCGGGCGACTTCATTGGCTGGCCCGGCGGGATTGATCGCATGCCGAACGGTGATCTGCTGCTGGTCCATTCTGCAGGGTACTGGCATTCGTCGTTCGCACAACCGCGACAGATCGAGCCGGGATTGAGAAAACGCTGGATTTCCCAGGGCTGGCCGCTCGATTTTCACGCTCCCACCGGGGGACGTACCATGGGCTGTCGTTCAATAGATGGAGGCAGGACGTGGTCAAAGCCGACAACGATCCTTGACCATCGGCTGGACGACGGTGCACACGCGATCTTCACATGCCGTGACGGAATTGTTTTGTGTTTTGGAGCGGCTCAGGCATCGTGGTACGGATACAGTAAAGCTCCGGCCGGTTTTGAGGACGACATTGATGGACTCAATACCAGGCAGTTTGTACTGCGGTCGATGGACAGCGGGCAAACGTGGTCAGCACCCGCCTGGCTGGACAGCCCGGGCGACTTTTACGAACGCGCTCACGGTGTCCGTCCGGTACAGTTGTCAGACGGATCGATCTTGTGGGCCACGTATTACCAGACGGTTGGCGACAAATACCTGCGAGGTGCGATTCGCCGGTCGATGGACTCCGGAAGGACGTGGCCCGTCATCGCGCGGATTGAGCGAGCTGCTCAGAACGTGGATGAACCGGCCATCGCTGAGTTGCAGGACGGCCGTTTGATTTTGGTGACGCGGCCGGACGGGGCTGTGTTCCATTCACCGGACAAAGGAGTGACGTGGACTGACAGCGGTTCGCGAGTTGTGCGGAAAGGCAGCCCGAAATTCAAAGCGCCCCAGCTGATCGTGTTGAGCGACGGCACTGTCGTCACGGTCGCGACGTGTGGCAATTTGCGAATCTGGATCAGCAGGGATGCCGGCATCTCCTGGTCAGACGACATCCCTCTGGATCCATCCAGTTACGGCTACCCTGGCTCATGGATTCTGGACGAGAAAGACGAATCGATCCTGCTGCCGTATTGTGCGAGCGGCCGCGCACCCAACCGAATTTACCTCGTCCGCTTCGTGATCAATCGAGCGCGTAACGGCATCGACCTTTTGCCGGTCACAGATCAGGAATAAAGGGGTCGGCAAAGAATGGCGCCGTCGCCGCTGGCAGCGTCGACAACGTTGCCGATGCTGCCAGCATCGGTTTTGACAGGGAACAATCCCGACCCCTTTATTCATCGCCCTGCAGGATCCATGCCTTGTTGAATGACGCATATTTGATGCTCTTCCGTTCGCCTTCCGGCGTGGGGACAAAGATGCTGTAGCTGGCGTGCAGTGTTCCATCATGCCCCTGAACGATCGACGGATAGTGGAACCGTCCCTGCCCCGGCTCCGCCAGCTCGAGATGACGCGTGCGATCCCAGCTGGAACCTTCGTCACTGGAAATTGACACTGCCAGGCTGTGCCGGCCTCGCTCGGTATCGTTGTAGATACAAATCCAGTCGCCATCGGCCAGGTTGGCCAATTCCAGTCCCGCTCCGGGGTTAGCCAGCTGGGGATGATCTGAAACGGTGCTCCACGTCATTCCCCGATCTGCAGACTCAGAAACCAGGACACGTTTCGGTGGCGGGCCGTTGTCACGCATGTAGGTGACCAGGTTGCCGTTTTTCCGCCGGGCAAAACTGGGCTGGATGTTGCCACCTCCAACAATGGGATCGCTGAATCGCCACGAGTCGCCCCCGTCGCTGGTCTGAGCGACGAGCGAAAACGAAAAGCCGTCGGAATAAAGTCCGACCAGCATCGTCCCATCATCAAGAATGTAAGGATGGGCGCGAGTAAACCAACCCAGTCGGCGTGTCAGTTTGTCATCGGCCTGGCTGAGAATATGGTCCTTCCATTGTTCGATCATGGGGGCCTGAGCCGGATTGATCTCTTCTTCGGCAAGGTACAGACTTGCCGCTTTTGCAACGCGTTCCCTGAAGTCAAGGCCAGGTTTCATATGCAGGATTTTATGAGAATCCCACCTCGGTGCGGCATCAGGCTGCGAGTATGAAGTGGACGTCTTGTAGTTCATCAGCGCACTTTCCCAGGTATTCGCCTGGATCGTGGGCCATAACAGCCACAGTCGTTTATCAGGGTCGATGATCATGCAGCAGTTGGTGTCGGGAAACTCCGGAGTGTCGGCCATCAGGAAGGGCTTCGTCCATTGGCCCGTCGCCCGGCCCTTACGAGCCCCACGGATGACGACGTCGTCCGCTTTCCGTTCGCCCGATCCGTGAAACCAGCAAACCAGCAAGTCACCATTTGGACATTCCACGATGCACGAACCGTGGTTGTGCCAGTGTTCCAGCGGAAAAATGAGTTCCGCCGAATGCCGAGGTCCGTCCGCGGCGGCCCAGCCGGTCAGAACAACGAGCACTACTAAAATTTGTCCGGCAAGATTCTTCATCCGCAACTCCTCAGCCTGCAGTTTTTCCACGTCAAAATCATCGAAGACCGCACGCCAGCATGCGGGAAGTCACGGGAATTGTCAAATTTCCAGAACCCTGCGTCACATGACGGCCGACGTCGATTTGCGGCAACGCTGCTCAATCGGACCGGCAGGGGACTGGTCAACCTGCATCATCGTCGACGAAATTGCGGAGTTCCAAAGCCGATTTGTCGTGTTGCCCCTTTCATTCTACAATACCGGGCGCTTCTCCTCATCTGATATCAGAGTGCCGAGAATCGCTCGCCTGCCCCGCGAATTACCAATCCATCCCGCTGGCTCCGTCCTTGCCGGCATGACCTCGATAGAATCTCAGGCAACTTGTGAGTGCCTGAGCCATGGAAGAGAAAACTGATGGTCGATCAGGCGATCCTTGACACTGTATCCGGAATTGATGCCGACGAGATGCAGGAGTGGTATGACTCGCTGGACGACATACTACATCGCTATGGCGCCGACAAGCTGGAGGAACTGCTGATCCAGCTGCAGGAACGCGCCTACCAGCATGGAGTGCATCTGCCGTTCACCGCGAACACTCCATACATCAACACCATCCATCATTCAGAGCAGCCCCGGTTCCCTGGTGACCTGGAAATTGAACGTCGCATCAAGAGCATCGTGAGGTGGAACGCGATGGCCATGGTTGTTCGGGCCAACAAGAACTTTAGCGGAGTGGGCGGGCACATCTCCACCTTCGCATCGTCTGCCACACTTTACGAAGTCGCACAGAATCATTTCTTTCACGGTCGAACGGACAAGCATCCCGGGGACATGGTCTATTTTCAGGGGCATGCATCGCCGGGCATGTATGCCCGAGCCTATGTCGAAGGGCGATTGAGCGAGTCTCACCTCGAACACTTCCGCCGCGAATTGCCGGCCGGCGAGGGATTGTCCAGCTATCCACACCCGTGGCTGATGCCTCACTTCTGGCAATTTCCCACTGTGTCGATGGGTCTGGGCCCGATCTGTTCCATCTATCAGGCACGATTTCTCCGCTATATGGAGCATCGCGGACTGCAGGACACTTCGCAGTCGCGTGTCTGGGCGTTCCTCGGGGACGGTGAATGCGATGAACCCGAGTCACTCGGAGCTCTGACTCTGGGCTCACGTGAAAAACTGGATAATCTGACCTGGGTCGTCAACTGTAATCTGCAGCGACTGGATGGACCTGTCCGCGGAAACGGGAAAATCATTCAGGAGCTGGAGGCCGCCTTCAGAGGAGCCGGCTGGAACGTGATCAAAGTCATCTGGGGCGGTGACTGGGATCCTCTGCTCGACGCCGACGTCGACGGGAAACTCGTCAAACGCATGGGCGAAGTCGTTGACGGCGAGTACCAGAAGTACACCGTCTCGTCCGGGGAGTACATTCGAAATCATTTCTTTGGAGCTGATCCGGATGTCCTCAAACTGGTTGAGCACCTCAGCGACGAAGTGATGCAGAAGATTCGGCGGGGCGGCCATGACCCGGAAAAGATCCATGCCGCCTACCACGCGGCCGTGAATCACAAAGGCGCTCCGACAGTGATCCTCGCCAAGACGGTCAAAGGCTACGGTCTGGGTGAAGCGGGCGAAGGCCGCAATGTTGCCCACAACCAGAAAAAGATCAACGAGCAGGAACTGCGCAATTTTCGCACGCGGTTTGCCATACCGATCAGTGACGATGACATCGACAAAGTCCCCTTCTACAAGCCGGCGGAAGACAGCGCCGAGATGGTCTATCTTCGTAAGCAGCGTCAGGCACTGGGCGGATTCGTTCCCGAACGGAACCCCACGGATGAACGACTTGATGTGCCGGCACTGGATGACAAGGTGTTTCAGGCAAAACCACTCTTGCCAGGCAGCGAAGGCGGAAAAGGGTCCACCACCTTTGCACTGGGAATGATTGTTCGCGGCCTGGTACGCCACAAGAGCATCGCCGAACGGATTGTGCCCATCATTCCCGACGAAGCACGTACCTTCGGGATGGAAGACCTCTTTAAGATGGTGGGGATTTACTCCAGCAAGGGACAGCTGTACGAACCCGTCGATCGGGACAACATGATTTATTACAAGGAAGCCAAAGACGGACAACTGCTGGAAGAAGGCATCAATGAGGCCGGTGCCATGGGGTCATTTATCGCGGCCGGTACGGCTCATGCTGATCTCGGCAAGAACATGATCCCGTTCTACGTCTACTATTCGATGTTCGGCTTCCAACGTGTGGGAGATCTCATCTGGTGCGCGGCCGATTCGCGCTGCAAGGGATTCCTGTGCGGCGGAACATCGGGACGCACGACGCTCAGTGGAGAAGGCCTGCAACACGAAGACGGTCACAGTCAGTTGATGGCCACAACCGTTCCTACACTCCGCGCCTACGACCCGGCGTATGGCTATGAACTGGCCGTCATTGTTCAGGAAGGCCTCCGTCGTATGTACGGTGAAGGGGAAGAAATCTTCTATTACCTGAGCGTCTACAACGAAGACTATGAGCATCCTCCGCTGCCGGAAACGGACGGCATCGTCGATGGTATCATCAAAGGCATGTACCGCGTCAGCGCCACAGACAGCGCCGACGGCCAGCAGCATCGTCCCCAGTTGTTTGGGAGTGGCCCCATTTTGCGGAGTGCGTTGAAGGCACAGGAGATTCTTGCCGATCAGTTCGGGATTGGATCGGACGTGTGGAGTGTCACCAGCTACAGCGAGCTGCGTCGCAATGCGATGGAATGTCAGCACTGGAATGATCTCCATCCGGGCGAGGCTCCTCGCATCAGTTACCTGGAATCTGTGCTTGCCGACATTTCAGGCCCGTTCATTTCAACCAGTGACAATGTCCGTCTGGTTGCTGACCAGATTCGCGAATGGGTGCCGGGACAATACATCGTGTTGGGGACCGACGGCTTTGGGCGCAGCGAAACCCGAGAAGCACTGCGGAGGCACTTCCGCATCGATGCGGAATCCACCGCCTTTGCTGCCTTGCAGGGTCTGCACCGTATGGGGGCCTATGAAATAGACGGTCTTCAGAACGCGATTGGTCAACTGGGTCTCGATCAAAATGCGGTTTTCCCGATCGATGCTTAAGCGAAACTGAAAACTGAGTTCGAGAAGCCAGGCCTCACACCTCGCGTTGAGTTAAAAGATGACAATTGAATTTAAACTGCAGGAAGTCTCTGAGGGCGTCGAGTCCGTCGACATTGCGGAGATACGCGTCGCCGCTGGCGACGTCATCGAAGCCGGAGCCGTCGTCTGTGAAGTCGAAACCGATAAAGCCGTTGCTGATATCGAGTGTCCCCACGCTGGTACGGTGAAAGAGGTTCTGATCTCTGAAGGGGATTCCGTGGCGATTGGTGCCACACTGCTGCTCATCGAAGAGTCAGCGTCGTCAAATGGCGCGCCGGCGGCCGGCAAACCGGCTGTCAGCGAACCTCCTGCCTCCTCGGCACCGCCCGCCGCTGAACCTCCTGCTCCGGATCCTCCTGCTGATTCCGGCGTCCCTGCCGAACAGGAATTTGTCCTGCAGGAAGTGTCGGAAGGTGTCGACTCAGTGGACGTGGCAGAAGTCATGGTCTCCGTGGGTGATGTCATCGAATCCGGAGCCGTTGTTTGCGAAGTCGAAACCGACAAGGCTGTCGCTGAAATTGAGTGCCCGCACGCGGGCAGGATCACGGCCATCCATGTTTCTGCGGGCGATAATGTCCGGATTGGTGCGCCGCTGCTGACCATTGAATCAACATCGTCGGCTCCAGCCACTGCCGCCGCCGCGTCGCCACCGTCACCGTCACCGTCACCGTCACCGTCACCGTCACCGTCACCGTCACCGTCACCGTCACCGGCACCGGCACCGGCACCGGCAGCGACGGCGCCTGCGGAAACCAGCCCGCCGCGGCAGCCCACTCAGGTGGCGCCTCATCCCTCGCCCAAATCCTCGCCTGCCGTCAATACGGCCCAGCCGCCTCCACCAGCCGGACCGGCGACCAGACGCCTCGCACGGAAACTGGGTGTCGACCTGCAGTTGGTGACCGGGACAGCGCGAGGGGGGCGGATTGTCATCGAGGACGTGGAAGCATTTGTGCGGACCCGACTCGCTGAACCGTCCGGCGGAGCAGGATCACTGACGACAGGCATCATCCCGGTTGTCTCGATGCCGGATTTCAGTCAGTTCGGACCGGTCGAACGCGAACCCCTCAACAAGATCTATCGGTCCGCTGCCAGCAATCTGCACACGTCGTGGTTGACGATTCCTCATGTGACGCAGCACGATCTGGCCGATGTGACGGAACTGGAAATTGCCCGGAAACGCTACGTGCAGTCCAATCCGAAATCACCCAAGATCACGATGACGGCCATCATCATCAAAGCCGTTGTCGGAGCGCTCAAGGCGTTCCCTCACTTCAATTCCAGCCTCGACATGGAAACCGGCGAGTGGATCCTGAAACGCTACTATCACATCGGTGTCGCCGTGGACACGCCCAAAGGACTGGTCGTTCCGGTGATTCGCAACTGCGATCAAAAAAACGTGCTGCAGGTCGCCGCCGAATTAACAGATCTTGCCGAACGTGCTCGGAACCGAAAACTTAAGGCGGCCGAAATGCGAGGCGCTTCCTTCACGATCACAAATCTGGGCGGTATCGGCGGCACCTATTTCACACCGATCGTGAATCATCCGGAGGTTGCCATCCTGGGACTCAGTCGAGGCCAAAAGCAGCTGAAGCTGGAAGATGGCGAGGTCGTCGAACGCCTCATGCTGCCATTGTCAATGTCTTATGATCACCGGGCGATCAACGGAGCCGATGCAGCAAGATTCATTGTGAAACTTTCGGGCAGCCTGACGAACCTGTTTGAATTGTTTTGAACGCTGATACCGATGTGCACGGACTCCCGTCGGGTGTCAAACCGGGTCCAAAGCCGACAGCACAAGTCGGCTCATGTCTTCGCCGTCGGGCTGGCGACTCAATCACTGTACCGAAAACTCTCAGCAATTTGAGACATTCGAATCATGCCAAATACTCACGCTCAGGTTGTTGTCCTTGGAGGTGGTCCGGGTGGCTATCCGGCGGCTTTTGCTGCTGCTGATCATGGTCTTCAGGTGGTCCTCATTGATGAAGGGAAGAGTCCAGGCGGCGTTTGCCTGAACCGGGGATGCATTCCTTCTAAAGCTTTGTTGCATGTGGCAAAACTGATCAATGAAACGAAGGAGTCGGGCGAATGGGGTGTCACGTTTGCTCCGCCGCAGATCGACATCGACAAGTTGCGAGGATTTAAAGAAAACGTTGTCGGGTCGCTCACCGGAGGAATCGAACAGTTGTGTCAGGCCCGCGGTGTTGAACTCATTAAGGCACGCGGGACATTCGTCGATTCATCCACCTTATCGCTTGCTCATGCGGACGGCAGCGACTCCACGATCTCATTCGACCACTGCATCGTGGCGACGGGCTCACTTCCTGCGATGCCGCCGATCTTTGATATCGGTGACGACCGCGTCATGGATTCTACCGGCGCGCTGGAACTTCCCGATGTACCTGGTCGCCTGCTGGTGATTGGTGGCGACTATATCGGGCTCGAGATGGGCTCCGTGTATGCGGCACTTGGCACTGAAGTCACGGTGGTAGAGATGACCGCCGGGCTGCTGCCGGGCGCTGACCGTGACCTTGTCCGTCCCCTGCAGAAACGCCTGAACGCACAATTTGCCGCGATTCATCTGAACACCAAAGTGGCCAGCCTGACAGCGACAGGTGATGGCATCGTTGCCGCGCTCGAAGGTAAGGATGTGGAGCCTCAACAGACGTTTGACCGGGTGCTGGTTTCGGTCGGCCGTCAACCCAACAGCCGAAACCTCGGACTGGAAAACACTCAGGTAAAAGTTGATGAACGAGGTTTCATCGAAATCGACCGTCGCCAGCGCACCGCAGATCCCAAACTGCTGGCCATTGGAGACATCGCCGGTGAACCGATGCTGGCCCACAAGGCCACGCGTGAAGCGCATGTCGCCGTCGAGACTCTGCTCGACGAGCCGGGGGAATTCGACAATGTGGCCATTCCGGCCGTCGTCTTTACCGACCCCGAACTTGCCTGGTGCGGCATCACGGAAAGCGAAGCGAAGGAACAGGGCACGGACGTGATTGTCTCGCGTTTTCCCTGGGCAGCTTCCGGTCGAGCTCAAAGTCTGGCCCGCACCGAAGGCATCACAAAACTGATCGTGGAACCAAAAAAACATCGGGTTTTGGGCGTCGGAATCGTGGGACCAGGAGCCGGAGAAATGATCGCGGAAGCAGTGCTGGCAATCGAAATGGGAGCCACGGCGCGCGACCTTGCTCAGTCCATTCACGCTCACCCCACGCTCTCCGAAACGCTCATGGAGGCAGCTGAAGGTGTCATTGGCCAGCCAACTCATCAGTACAAGCCAAAACGCCGGAAGAAGTGACACGCGGGTTTCTTCTCCTGTGGACGTCGGGAAACAGAGAACGCATCCATTCACGGCACGAATTTCCCATGAGAAGTACATCACTGCATTTCCTGTCACGAGTGATCTGTTCCATCGCCTTCAGTTGCTGCGTATGCGATGCCTCGGACGATGACGTCGACTTCAACCGTGATATCAGACCGATTCTTTCAAAGAATTGTTTCGCCTGTCACGGTCCGGATGACGAAGCTCGGCAGGCTGAGCTGCGGCTGGATACCGCGGAGGGCGCACTCTCGGAACGCGTTGTGCAGCCAGGCAACGCGGATTCCAGCGAGCTAATCAGTAGAATTGAAAGTACGGATCCAGATAAGGTCATGCCGCCTCCCGACAGCGGTCACCAGCTGACCGACCGGCAACTGCGACGGCTGCGAGCATGGGTTGCCGGTGGTGCGGACTACACTGTCCACTGGTCGTTTGCTGCCCCGAAGAAGTCCTCATTGCCGCCGCTCGTTGACAATGACTGGCCGAAACATCCGATCGATCATTTTGTTTTGGCAAAGCTGGAGAAAGCGGGACTGGCTCCTGAGGCGGAAGCTGATCGCTATCGCTGGATTCGTCGCGTTTCTTTGGACCTCACAGGGATTCCTCCAACTGTCGCGGAAGCAGACGCGTTCGCAGCGGACGACAGTGAACAGGCCTTCGAGATCGTGGTGGACCGCCTGCTGCAATCCGACGAATACGGGGAACACTGGACACGAATGTGGCTTGATCTGGCCCGTTACGCCGACACCAGAGGCTACGAAAAAGACAGGCCGCGAGAGATCTGGCGTTACCGGGACTGGGTCATCGACGCGTTCAACCGTGATCTGCCGTTCGATCAGTTCACAATCGAGCAACTCGCCGGAGATCTTCTGCCCGCAGCAACGCCCGACCAGGTACTGGCCACCGCGTTTCACCGGAATACGCTGACGAACGAGGAAGGTGGCACTGACAACGAAGAATTTCGCATCGCTGCGGTGAAAGACCGCGTCGATACGACAATGCAGGTTTGGATGGGTCTGACCATGGGATGTGCGAAATGCCATTCTCACAAGTACGATCCCGTGACTCAGGATCACTACTATTCGCTGTTTGCCATCTTCAATCAGACTGAGGATGCGGACCGTGGCGACGATGCTCCGGTGCTTGCGAGTCCAACGAAACAGCAGGAGGCCGAAATTGCGGGACTGCAAGTCGAGAAACATCAGTTGGTGTTGCAACTCAGCGAAGAACAAAAGGGACTTGACCCGACCGTTGATCAGGAAATAGCACCGGTCACGACGCCACGGCATGATCGGCTTGCGAAGATCAACGCGACACTGGCGGATCTGGATTCTGCAGTCGCCAGGATTCCGGTCATGCGTGAACTGCCGGAGGACGAACGACGTGGCACGCACATTCACGTTCGAGGTAACTTCCTGAATCAAGGTGCCATGGTTCAGCCAGGACTGCCGGAATTATTCGGCACACTTCCTGAAAGCGACCAGGTGAATCGACTGAGCGTCGCCGAATGGATTGTGCAGCCGGAGAACCCCTTGACGGCGCGCGTGATCGTCAACCGTATTTGGGCACGCTTGTTTGGGATTGGCATCGTGGAGACGGAAGAAGACTTCGGTTCGCAGGGAAGCGGTCCGACTCATCCGGAGCTGCTCGATTGGCTGGCAGTTGACTTCCGCGAACAGGGCTGGTCATTCAAACGTCTCATGCGTTCGCTGGTGTTGTCATCCACCTATCGCCAGTCGTCACACGCTTCCACGAAAAAACTCACGCTCGATCCTCAGAATCGATTGCTGAGCCGTGGCCCCGGGTTTCGACTTTCGGCGGAAGCTATTCGAGATCAGTCGCTGGCGGCGTCCGGACTTCTGACTCAAAAAACGGGTGGTCCGTCGGTGATGCCTCCTCAGCCGGCCGGAGTCTGGAAGTCGACGTACAGCGCACTGCAGTGGGAAGACGCCATCGGCCCGAATCGTTTTCGCAGGGCCCTGTACACTTACTGGAAACGAACCAGCCCGCATCCGGCCATGACCACGTTCGATGCCGGGAGTGCCGAAGTTTGCCAGATTCGTCGTGTGCGCACGAACACGCCCCTGCAGGCGCTTGTGACGCTCAACGACCCGGCGTACGTTGAAGCAGCAGGAGCTCTGGCACAGATAGCCGGCGAGGCTGGTCGGGATGTATCCGATCAGATCAGTCACGCGTTTCGCCGCGTCCTGATCCGTCCGCCAACACCCACGGAAACAACGAGACTGGCAGCACTGTATGAATCGCTCCAGGTAGATTTTCAAACGAACAGTGCGGCCGCGAACGAATGGCTTCATTCTGCCGGACTGAACGAAGGCGATGCTGCGATGGTCGGCGTCGCCAACGTGCTGCTGAATCTGGATGAAACGTTGATGAAACCCTGAAGGGGAAGGTGTGCTTCGATTCGCAGTGTCTTCGACATCGGCATTCGCAGGACCACCTGAAGCCGATTGCAGTGGCTGCCACAGGCACATCACAGAATGACCAACACATTTCCGCCATGGCCTCACCGATGAATCGCAAACAACAAAACCTGTTAGCAACGACGCGGCGACACTTTTTCGGCCAGACCGGAGCAGGCTTCGGATCCATGGCGCTGCAGTCGCTGTTGACCGGAGATGGCAGTGCGGCAGAGTCCGACTGTCGGATCCCGGCGCAGGCCAAGTCTGTCATCTATCTGCACATGGCTGGTTCGCCGTCACAACTGGAGCTGTTCGAAAACAAACCCTCCCTGACAAAGTTTCACGGAAAAGACTGTCCGCAGGAGTACCTGCAGGGAAAACGGTTTGCCTTTATCAAGGGCACTCCAAAGATGCTGGGTTCTCAATTCAAATACCGGCAGCACGGGGCGACCGGACAGAACATTAGTGAGTTGATGCCACGCCTGGCATCTGTGATTGACGATGTTTGTGTCATTCGATCGATGCACACAGAACAATTCAACCATGCTCCGGCACAGTTGTTAATGCAAACCGGCAATTCGCTGCTCGGATATCCGTCCATGGGATCCTGGGTCACGTATGGCCTCGGCAGTGAAAACGAAAACCTTCCAGGTTTCGTGGTGCTTGCTTCGGGTGGCAAGACGCCCAGCGCCGGCAAGTCGTTGTGGGGATCCGGATTTCTGCCAACCGTGTACCAGGGTGTTCAGTGCCGCACGGATGGAGGTGATCCGATTCTTTACCTGTCGAATCCCAAAGGCATGAGTCGTACGACACGGCGCAAGACCCTGGATGCCATTCGCGACCTGAACAACTACCAATATCAGCAAATTGGAAACCCGGAAACTCTGACTCGCATTTCACAGTACGAACTCGCCTTCCGCATGCAGATGTCCGTGCCGGAGATGATGGAGATTGCCGGAGAGCCGCAACACATTCTTGATCTGTATGGTGCGCAACCGGGTCATGTGTCCGAGGCAGAAACCGCCGCCGATCCACGAGTCCTCTACAAGGGCACGGACCCGACCTTTGCTAACAACTGCCTGCTGGCTCGCCGGCTGGTTGAGAGCGGGGTGCGCTTCGTTCAGCTGTACGACTGGGGCTGGGATCACCACGGATCGTCGCCGGGAGAATCGATCGACGAGACTCTGCCGATCAAATGTCAGCAGATTGATCGAGCGGTTGCCGGGCTGATTACCGATTTGAAACAGCGAGGGTTGCTCGATGAAACGTTGATTGTGTGGGGTGGTGAGTTCGGCCGCACACCGATGATGCAGAACAATAAAAACACGGATCTAAAAAAAGGTTTTATTGGTCGGGATCATCATCCGGATGCATTCACCATGTGGATGGCTGGCGGCGGTGTGAAACCGGGCTCCTACGGTGTCACCGACGAACTCGGCTACTACATTGGTGAAAATCCTGTCAGCACTCGTGATCTGCAGGCCACCATCCTGCATCAGCTTGGCATCGATCCGCACCGCTTCAGTTTTGCATGGCAGGGACTCGATCAACGCCTGATTGGACCGACCGAAGATCCCAAAGTGATTGCTGAAATCGTCAGTGAGCACGTGATGTGATGCAGACCGGTGTTTCAACAGTACTGTTCGTTGGCAGCCACTGTTGCCTGTCAAAACCGATGCTGGCAGCATCGGCAACGGTGTCGACGCTGATCGTGCGACCATGAAACATCGCAACGCGGGTTCGCATCCATCGCAAATCGCAACGTTCATGTTTTTTGCCACAGAGGACACAGAGATCACAGAGTGAGCAGCTGCCGCCAAAACTCAGCTTGCCGGAATTGAACGCAGGCGTATTTGTCTTTGCTCGATCCGGTCACCTGAAACCGTTCTGAGCATGAACTCTGTGTCCTCTGTGGCCTCTATGAACTCGGTGGCTGACCTGCCTTCGTTTCACTGTGTGCAGCAGCACTCGGTGCTGGAGCGGTCTCTTGATCCTGGACTTTGTGCTGCGACCGAAGTCTTGCGAGCAATCGGATGGGATTGCCCCCGCGAGCCGGGACTCGCCACGACTTTTCGAAAAGTACTTTAGTGGTCTGGTGGCGGACAGTTCTGAAACGCCCGGCCGCGGTAGAGAAAATCGATGATGTTTCCTTCGTGCGGCTGCAGCCAGTTCAATTGAAGGGTTTTCACCTCGCCAATATTCAGCCGGTCCACGTTGGTTGCATCGAGCAACTCACGCGAGAACTGCTCGTCCTCAGTGATCGCAGAACAGACCAGCGTGTATCCGGATTTCTTCAGGAACTGGTCCTGTGGACATTCCACGACCGAGGCGAACGGAAACATGTATTCTGTGTTCGCCATCGGATCGTCGGCATCACTGACGTGCAACAGGGTCGGACGAAGGAAGTCGCAACGTTCATTTTTAATCAGTCGATCACCGCCGCGGTACTTCGCGGTGACTTCCGTGACAGCAGGTGAGTTGCAACCTTCATCGATCTGGCTGCTCATCGCTTCGGCGGCTCCGGGCAGCGTGAACGCGGCGAGTCCCGATTCGGGATCTTTCATGGATTTGGGACCAATCGGCCCCAGGCGCTGCGCCAGAGCATCGGCGATTTCGGCCGCGTGTCGTGAAACCCAGATCCCCGAACAGCTGATGCAGCTTCGGCCACTGTTCACATAAATACTGTCGAACATCAGATCGAGGTATTTCTCCCAGTCGTCGACTTTGTCGTCGCCGAGCACAATCTTTGAGAAGCCAGGCCCGTGAGCCTGAACCTTCGGATTGCCATGGTAATTCTCGATCGTCGCGGTCCCACCAAAGATGACGGATCGTTCGCACGATTCCAGCACGGCGCCCCCAAGCTCTGCGCCCTTTTCCTGTCCACCTGGGTACAGGCAAAACGCTTCGCGTGGAACACCGGCCTGAGCGAACGCTTCGTACATTCGATAGGGGGTCCATGGTTCAGCCGGACCGGGCTTCAGCACCAGACCGATCTGCAGCGGAATCACAGGCAACCACAACGTGTGTACGCCGGGGCTGTTTGAGGGGAGCACCCACCCGGATGCGTTGCAATTGGCCTGGTAACTGACCATCACGCCGCGATCTTCGACTCCATAACCCTGCGTCAGGATGTCAAGCGGCAAACCTCGAGTGAGGGCATCGAGGATTTTTCCCATGTTCTTCAGGACGAACGCATTTTTCGTCATATTGAACCGGCACATATGCTCGGGCAGGCCCGTTGTTGCCGACTGCATCGTGCAGAAATCGTCGGGCGACTGCATCCCATTGCCCAGAGGCAAGTCGGCGTCGACATACAAGTCCGCCGCGGCCTCACACATGCGGATCAATTCATCCACCGAAAACGACCGCAGAATCTCACGCGCCTGGCGGGCCTTGCGCATGTCCAGTTTGATGATGCCACCGTTGGCTTCGTGGACTTTGGCCAGCGTCTCGCCGGTCTCGAAATGGACCACGTCCATTTGCTGCATGCTCTCGTACGGTTTTCCCCAACGGACAACGGGAATCTCAATCATATCTGGTGTTCCTGGAATGGCTGATTCAGCAGGTGCCGGTGTGAATTTCAACTTAGACGACGAATCGACCGGTGTCGGGGAACGCACCCCGGCTGCCGGGTTAAAAAAGGGTGTGGCGGCCAGTCACCGACTTAGTAGACACCGACGGTCGTGGTCTTGGCGAACACGTGATACGGCCGTACGCTGCTGACACCGTCCCATGGGTACTTTTCATGCGGTTCTTCGCGTTCGCCTTCATCACGTTCGAGAAAACCGGGAACGAACAGCTCTTTGGTCATGGTATACAGTTTGACCCGACCAGTTTCACCATAACCCACGAGCTCCTTGTGGTCGTCAAAGTCGACAACCTCCACAACGGCTCGCGGCTGCGGGGCGTAGTACGTGATCTTGTATTCGTCGGCAGGGTCAAAGGGTTTGCCGCAGGCGAGTCCCATCAGCGTGTTGCCGTATGTCGGCGTGATATACACGTTGGGTCCCAGCAGTTCTTCGCAGGCAAATCTGTACCACTGAGGTGTGAACTCAGTGCCACCGCAGAAAATCCCTTTGATGCCCGCTTCTTCAATGCTGCTGCCCTCATCCAAAAGTCGCATCGCCAGTGCTTCCAGCAGCTTCGGCGTGGTGAACATGCATTGAATCTCGTTGTTGGCACCCAGCACCGTCATGGCCTGATCGATGACGTGATTGCTGTATTCCTGAGCTTCTGCAACTTTGCCCTTCTTCAGCAATTTGACAACCCAGCGCGGGT
>JBDOMX010000398.1:0-3783 GCA_039831615.1 Planctomycetaceae bacterium | reverse complement strand
CACAGGTCATACCGCTCGCCGAACAAGTCAGCGACCAAGTCGGTGGAGGCGACAGGTTGATTTGATCCTCGTCTTACCACGGGCAGGCGACCAAGAGTGTGCGGATGACGGAACTGACCAACGGAATCGCGCTCTCGTCAAATTCCTGGGCCGTCCTGAATCCTTACACACTTTCCTGCAACCAGCGGCGACAAGCCGATGATTTCGTATGGCCACATTCCCGTTTAATCAGACTAACGCGAGCAGACTTTGTCACCCTCATCATCGGACACAGCCTGGGAAACGTCCCTGACGACTCGACGGCGTGCTGCAACTGCCGGCCGGGTGTTCTCAACCCCATCGTTACTCCAGACCCTGATCTGCCAGCCAGCGTTCTGCATCCAGTGCAGCCGCACAGCCGGTTCCTGCCGCAGTAATCGCCTGCTTGTAGCGGTCATCAGCCACGTCACCTGCTGCGAAGACGCCTTCGACGCTGGTGTTTGTGCGCGGTGGCTGAGTCCAGTTGACATAACCCTTGTCATTCGTTTTCAGCTGTCCGGCCAGGAAGTCTGTATTTGGTGTATGGCCAATCGCCGCAAAGTAGCCGGTCACCTTAAGCTCCTCGGTCTGACCATCGCCATTGACTCCACGGATCCGTACTCCTGTGACACCGTTTTCGTCGTCGCCCAGGACTTCGTCAATCACGGAATTCCATTTGACCTCGATCTTGCTGTTGTTGAGCGCCCGATCCGCCATGATCTTGCTCGCACGAAATTCATCGCGACGATGCACGATGTAAACTGTCGATGCGTATTTCGCCAGAAATGTGGCTTCTTCCATCGCACTGTCACCTCCTCCAACCACGACAAGCGGACTGTTACGAAAGCGGGGAAGTGCGCCGTCGCAGACCGCGCACGCTGACACGCCCATGTTCTTGAACCGATCTTCGGATTCGAGGCCGAGGTAGTTGGCTCGTGCGCCGGTCGCGATAATGACCGCATGCGACTGAAATTCGTCACCGCCCAGACTCTTGACGTTGAACGGTCGGCTCGACAGGTCCAGCTCGGTGATATCATCGGTGATGATTTTTGCACCAAAGTTGATCGCCTGCTGTCGCATCAGTTCCATCAGTTCCGGACCGGACACACCCTGTTTTTCGTGCGGAGCCATGTAGCGACGTTTCTTGT
Source organism: Planctomycetaceae bacterium (assembly GCA_039831615.1). Taxonomy (GTDB): domain Bacteria; phylum Planctomycetota; class Planctomycetia; order Planctomycetales; family Planctomycetaceae; genus S139-18. Next base: position 2,617 of record JBDOMX010000398.1, on the reverse strand, counting down.
CGTCAATGGACGTATCCAGATAGCCAGTCATGTCACCCGCCGGGAAGCCTGGAAAGTTTTCGACCTCCGTGGTGAGAGCCAGTTGCCCGAGGGGCAACGTTCCTTTCTGGCGATTCTCTTCGTTGAATGCTCCCTCATAGACAACCGGTTCCAGATTCGCTCGTGCCGCGTAAATCGCAGCCGTCCAGCCGGCGGGCCCGGATCCGATGATGGTGACGCGTTCCGTCATGATATTTCCTCAGTCAGGACAGGCATGAGGCCTGTTTCGTTGCTGCCATTGAATGTTCATCTGCCAACGGCTTAAAGTCGAGTGGCGAACCTTAGCGGAGACCCGTGTGTTCAACAACAAAGCACAGCTCTGATCGGCAAATCGTCAGCCGGGGTTGGTTCGGCTGCGGTGGACGGATCCTGTCACTGTCCGCGGCCGCTGAGAGAACCTGCGGCCGGCATGAGAAGTCGGCCGCCGAACATGTGCGTCTAAATCTCAAATGAGTCGCCCCGCTGAGGCACAACGGGGGGTTCGTCGCAGCAATCCTCGATGAGCCCGCTGAGGGCAGCGGCCGCCGGTTCTTCCCCGTGCACAATGAAAACCTGGCCGGCTCCTCCCTTCCTCTGAAGACTTTCAAACCACCACTTCAGATCCTGCGCGTCTCCGTGAGCAGACAGACCGTTGATCGTTTCCACATGACATCGCCGTGAATAGGGTCGACCGAAAATTCGGACCGTATCGCGCTGTTCGACGAGCTGACGTCCGAGAGTATGGCGTGCCTGGAAACCAATGATCAGGATCGTGTTACGTTCGTTCCCGACAGCGTGTTTAATGTGGTGAACCACTCTGCCATTCTCACACATGCCACTTGCTGAGATCACCACAAAGGGGCCTTCTGAGCGGTTCAGCGCCATGCTTTCATCCCGAGAACGAATATACGTCAGTCCATCGAAGTCAAAAATATCGTCATCGAACTTGAGGGTGGCCCGGACATCTTCGTCCATGTTTTCCTGGTGGTCTCTGTAGACATCAGTCAGCCGAGTCGCCAGTGGGCTGTCGACATAGACCGGCACACGGCACAGGGAGTATTCATTTCGCAGCTCGTTCAACAAATACACGATCAGTTGGGTTCGTCCCAGACTGAACGCCGGGATGACAACTCGCCCTCCACGCGATGCGGCATCACAAATGACACGCTGTAATTCGGCTTTGACGTCACCGGAATCCGGGTGGACGCGATTGCCATACGTGGACTCTGTAATCACGACATCACATCGCTCAACGGTTTCCGGATCCCTGAGCAGCGGCTTGTCACGGCGTCCGAGATCTCCGGTGAATACAATTCGCTTCCATTCGCCTTTTTCCAACAGCTCCAGTTCACAGATCGCAGACCCCAGAATATGTCCTGCATGGAGAAATCTCAGCCGCATGTCTTCGGCTGGTTCCTCCCACTCTCCCATCGCCACGTATTCAAATGATCGGCAGACTTTTCGGGCGTCCTCTTCATTGTACAAAGGCCGCACCTCGGGTTGCCCGCGATCCCGTTTTCGGTTGGCGTAGCGGGCGTCTTCTTCCTGGATTTTGGCACTGTCGCGGAGCATCATGGTCGCAATATCGGCTGTTGCTCGCGTGCAGTAGATCGGACCGCGAAATCCAGCGCGGTACAATGCCGGAAGGCGTCCTGAATGATCAATGTGGGCGTGTGACAGAATCACGCAATCAACATGCCGAGGATTGCACTGGAACGATTCATTTTTCGGCCGCGTCTCACTGTCACGTCCCTGGAACAAGCCGCAGTCCAGCAGAATCCGTTTCGTCTCGGTTTCGATCAGATGCTGACTGCCCGTGACTTCTCCTGCGGCGCCCAGAAAGGTAATTTTCATTTGCCCTGTTTCTCCGTCCGGCACGATGATCATGAGTGGGGAGTGTGGGCAGCCGCTGGCACGGCGTCAATATTGACTCACAGGTCCTCAGGTCTGCTCAGCCTGCCGGAAAAAAAAGGGTCCGAAACCTGCTCGTACCTCCGTCACCAGCGCAGCTGCAGCAGCCTGCCGGACTGAGTGACGACAAACAGGCGTTCTCCCAGCGGTCCCACGGCAATATGTTTGGGTGGATCCATCGAAAGATCGGCGGCCCACAACATATCACCCTCAAAATTCAGCCAGTAGACTCGTGATTCCAGGGTCAGCGCGGCGATTCGCCGCCGATTCGCTGAGACCTGGACCGCTGCAGGAATTCCATCGACCATGAATGCCCCTCGCTGATTTCCCCGGCTGGTGAGCATCTGGATCCCGTGATTGAATCCAGCCAGCAGAATCCGGCGGCCACAGCTGGTGACGGACATGGCACCGACGTTGGTTGAAAGTCGCTGGTTCCACAACTCGTTGCCGGTGAGTTCATGGCAGCACAGATGTCCAAATTCGGCAGCTCCGATCAGTTTGGGTTGCGCGGTCACAAACTGCACAAAGTCCAGCGCGCGTGTGGTGTCGAATCTGGCAATCTGCTGCCGATCGGTCGTCACGATATGTGTACGAGCGGAATCGGCGCAAATCGCCAGATGACTGCCATACGGCGTGATGGCAATTGAACGAATCTGGCCCGTGACGCTGACATCCCATAAGGCATTCA
>JBDOMX010000560.1:0-3783 GCA_039831615.1 Planctomycetaceae bacterium | reverse complement strand
ACTGGCCGTGAAGCACGCCGCTGTGATTCACTCGGTCGATTCACTCAGACTGCTGGAGCGTCTCAATGTGTTGGCGCAGGAATCAAATCGCACCCTGCAGGTTCTGCTTCAGGTGAATGTCGCCGGCGAGGCATCAAAATCCGGTTTCGATCCTGGTTCACTGCCGGAATCCTGGGAGGCCATCGTAAAATCTGCAGGCACGCGATTGAAACTGATCGGTTTGATGACAATGGCACCGCAGAGCGACTCGCCGGAAGCGGCTCGGCCGGTCTTCGCCGAACTGGCCGCGTTGCGGCAACAGCTTAACGTCCGGAGTGGACGAGCTGAACTCACCGAACTGTCCATGGGAATGAGCAGCGACTTCGAAGTAGCCATTGAAGAAGGAGCAACGTTGATTCGAATTGGCAGCTCATTATTCGACGGCCTGGAGGCAGAAGATCAATGACCGCCTTTGCAAACGTCATTCCGGACAGCCAGGATTTCAAATCCCCATCTGCCCCAGCACATCGACCATACGATTGACAACCGCATAGAGGGTTGGATGAGAAGATTCGAACTCGGATACAGCGTCGTTTAGCCGCGCGGACAGCGTCTGATGTTCCATGCTGGTGACATCCTCCGCCTGAAGAGCTGTTTGAATCTCTTCTGCAGCCTCCCTAAGCATCGTTCGTAACTCGTCATCCAACGACTCAACACCATGCAATTCCTGTTCGAGTTCGTCTAACAACGTTCGCAGCTTTTCGATCCGCTCGGGCATTCTGGCGTTCCTTTGATGGGTGATGTGTCCATTTGATAAACGACGTGATTCCTTTGCAAGCCCAGTGGTTCCGCCTGCGAGAGCTCGTACTCCCACGTGGCAAGACCATGCACCGGCATTTGCCGGGCTGGATACAACAAGCCGCGCTGATTTTGTGCACCATAATGCCGATAAGCTGACGGATCTGTTGAGTGCAGCGACTGGTCAAGCCTAGTGTATACAGCTATTCGCCTCCCGAAAGCTCGCGCAGGATCAACGACACGAACGTTCAGTCCCCCGGTCCTGGATCCCCCCGACTGAATCTCCTTGTGATGGAAAGATGGAAACTACAATGCGATTGCTGACTCTCTTCATCGTCCTGCCTTTCTGCGCAGCCCTGGCTGCCGGAGACGAGTTTTCCGCAGGAGCGGCCACCACCATCATCACTCCCGATCCTCTCCTGCCGATATCCGGCGGACTGGGAGCCCCCAGCCTGGCGAAAGAGAAACGAGGTGAGTTGACAGCACGTGCCATCGTGTTTCAACGTGGTGACACCACGGTCGCTGTCGTTTGTCTGGATGTGTTGGGGTTTCCCGCAGCCCTCGGAAATCGTGTCCGCGCGGCAGTCGATCGTATTCCAGCAGAGAACATCCTGATCGGCGCAACACACGGACACAGCTCACCCGATGTCTATGCATTTCCTGACGGCAAGGGGGGACACACAGGAAGTATGGACTACATCGACCATGTCGTTAAGAAGACTGCTGCAGCAGTCAATGCAGCCATTGACAGTCTGCAGCCAGCTTCCATCCGCATCGCAACCGGCGAGGCACAGGGAAAGATCGCCTACAACTATTACGCACCGCAGTTGTTTGATCCGCGAATGAGTGTGATTCAGGCAGTCAGTCCGGATGGGCAACAGATCGCCACCCTGGTGAATTATGCAGTGCACCCCGAGGTTCTTGGCGCAGGCGTTGGGATTCTCAGCCCGGATCTGGTTGGTCCACTCTGCGATCAAATCGAATCTGAAACAGGCGGGATGGCCATCTTCATGAACGGTGCCCAGGGCGGCATGGTGACCGCCGACAATCGGGACTTCAAACGTATTCGTGACCCGCAAAAGGGCTATTGGAATGGCCACCGGACCTGGGACGAATGCCTGCGGATCGGTCAATTGATGGCCAGCGAAGCGCTCAGAATTATTGACGAGGCACCGTTGCAGAAGAATCCCGGGCTGCACTGCACATCGATTGATGTCAGGTTCCCGGTCGCCTCGGACGTGATGTGGGCCATCGTGACTGGTTCTCCACTGAAGTATCCACACAACAGCGACCATTCGATCAATGCCCGTATCAATCTGCTGAACCTCGGCAACTCACAGATCCTGACGATTCCAGGCGAAGCGCTGCCCAATATCGGGTTTTACCTGAAGCGAAAAATGCAGGGAGAACACAATCTGTTGTTTGGCCTGACGAACGATGCCTTCGGCTACATTCTGACCCGGGTCGATTTCAACAGTTTTTCTCGCTACGACTACGTCTCTCAGACTTCCCTTGGAGAAGAGACCGGAGAAATCTTCATCACACACTCACTGGACCTCATCCGGAATTCTCCGAAACCGGATTCAACCGAGTAGAGCGACTCGAGCCCCATCACTGGCTCTTGCGGGCCTCCGACGCAAGATCCCGACAGGCTTCGCGGAGCTCCGCTGCCGTCTGGAAGCGTTGCGCCGGATCTTTCAGCAAACAGCGCGTCACAAGTTGACGAAGCCCCGCAGGAACTGCCGGCAGACGGTCCACCGGCGGGGGACTTCCCAAATGACAGGCGAGGACGTCCTGCACGTTCGGGACGTTGAATGGCGGGGCTCCTGTGACGCACTCAAAGATGAGGCAGCCGATTGCGTATAGGTCACTGGTCTGGTCGATGACTTCCCGTCGGATCTGTTCAGGAGACATGTAGAACGGCGTCCCGATCAGCTGCGCGCTGCTTTCGGACGACTCGCCCGAGGATGTCGTCGTCGCCACTCCGAAATCGAGAATCTTTACAACCCGATCCCTGCCGCCTGCTTCCGCAAGAAAGACATTCGCCGGCTTCAGATCGCGATGGACCATTCCCTTGCCGTGAGCCTCCTGAAGCCCGTCACACAACTGCTCGGCGATGTCGATTGTCTCTGTCAGCGACAGAGAACCTCTGGACCGGAGCAGACTTCTCAGGGTCAGGCCTTCCAGCAACTCCATCACACAGTAGAAGTCACCATGGTCTGTGCGTCCGTAGTCAAAAATACGAACGGTATTCCAGTGAGTCAGCGTGGCTGAGAGTTGCACTTCCTGCTCGAATCGAGCGACGGCCGCCTCGTCCGCCGCAGATTCCGGATGGATCAGCTTGATCGCGGCCGGCCGCTTCAGCAATCGGTGTTCTCCACGATAGACAACCCCCATACCGCCCCGACCAATTTCTTCCGTCAGCCGGTACTGACCATACTGCCGGGCTGCTTCCACATCACGTCGCAGCTCGGACACGAAATGCGAACCAAGAGTTGCGACCGCCGCCATCGACAACGTGAGCGTAGGGATGGCGTAGTTGAACGAGTCGTCGACCTGCAGCCGGTTGTCCAGACGGATCTGAATCAATGCCGCCACTGTCGGCAGCAGCGCGACACCGCTGGCGACAATGGCTGTTCGCTGCCAGGTACTGGGAATGAAGATCCCATACATGGCAATGAACAGACAGGCGACCACTCCCACCGTCGCCCTCAAAGATGGAATCGCTTCCGGTGCACCCAGTGATATGTGCAGCTCGGTCCTGAAACTCTGCAGCAGGACCATTTCAATGATCGGCACCGCAACAATCAGCAGCTCGATCCTGCGCAAGATTGCGACCGACACGTGACGAGAAAACTGTAAGAAGGGCATCAGCAGGAGCAGGAATGCGATTGCCGCCGTTCGCAGCCCGATGCTTCGGGCCAGCAGCGGCTCAGCGTTAAAAGCCATAATGACGGCGACCACGCCCATCACAGCAATCAGGCATGCGGCCACGATTAACAACCG
>JBDOMX010000077.1:0-3786 GCA_039831615.1 Planctomycetaceae bacterium | reverse complement strand
AGCCTCAAGTTCAGAGATCTTCACAAGCAACATACGGATGATCGCCTGCGATTCCGGTGGCTGTTGTGCAAGTAATTCTTCCGTGATCTCAAGCGACATACAAAATGTTGTCGCCGATTCGTTCTACCAGGGCCAGGTCACTTTTACCTGTTTTTCCAAACAACCCGTGAACGCTTACCTGTTCCTGCACAACTGGCGTCCGACCGTCATTCCGGTGGTTGCCATTCCAATTTCGCTGATTGGCACCTTTGCCGCCATGCAGGGACTGGGTGTGACTCTCAACACATTGTCGCTGTTTGGTCTGGTGTTGGCCATCGGTATCGTGGTTGATGACGCCATTGTGGTCGTCGAAAACGTGGAGCGACTGATCAGCGAGGGGTTATCAGCGCGCGAGAAAGCGCACCAGGCAATGGACGAAGTCGGATCGGCTTTGATCGCCACGACGCTGGTGCTGATCGCAGTATTTGTTCCGACGGTGTTCGTTCCCAGTATCAGCGGGAAGTTCTATCAACAGTTTGCGCTGACAATTTCCATTTCGACAGCGATCTCAACGTTCGTCTCACTGACGCTGACTCCGGCACTGTGTGCATTGTTGCTCAGGCCGCGAGAAGCAGCAAAAAACCGTATCGGCAGGCTGATCGATCTACTGTTCGGCTGGTTTTTTCGATTGTTCAACCATCTGTTCGATCTGACCGGAAACATCTACGCCGGCATGATTACGCGGCTGGTCCGAGTTTCCGCGGTCGCTCTGCTCCTGTATGCGGGACTGCTGGGCTGCACGTGGTACAGCTTTGGGATGGTGCCCACCGGATTTATTCCGCAACAGGACCAGGGCTACCTGATTGTCAGCATTCGCCTGCCGGATGGAGCCTCGCTGGCGCGCACGGATGACGTCGCAAAACGGGTGGCAGAAATCGGCAGTCGTATCGATGGGGTTGCTCATGCAGTCGGCATTGTGGGACTTTCCGGTTCGACGTTCACCATCAGCCCCAACGCAGCTGTGTCGTTCCTTCCACTTGAGGACGCAAAAGAACGAGCTGCTCGAGGTCGTGGAGCCGAAGTCATTGCTTCTGAAATGCGTGGCGCGGTGGCCGACATCAATGAAGCAGAGATCTTTGTTATTCCTCCACCCCCGGTTCGTGGAATCGGTCGTGGGGGTGGCTACAAGCTGTATGTGCAGGACCAGAGCGGCGCCGGAATCGCGGCGTTGAATCAGGTCACGGATGGCATGGTGGCGCAGGCCAACCAGCAGCCAGGCCTGTTGCAGGTGTTCTCTAACTTCCGCATCAGCGTGCCTCAGATTTATGCTGACGTGGACCGAACCAAGGCGCAGATGCTGGACATCCCGATCAGTAATGTGTTCGAAGCTCTACAGGTCTACCTTGGTTCGTCCTACGTCAATGACTTCAACCTGCTGGGCCGCACGTATCGGGTGACTGCTCAGGCCGAACCCGAGTTTCGCGATGAGCCGAGTGACATCCTCCGCCTGCGAACCAGGAGCGCTCGCGGGGCCAGCGTGTCGCTGGGGTCGGTCGTGGAGCTAAAACGGATCGCCGGTCCGGATCGGCTGGTTCGCTTCAATCTGTTTCCGGCGGCCGACGTCAATGGCAATACGTCATCCGGCTTCAGCACCGGCCAGTCACTGGCGACGATTGAGCGACTGGCGGACGAGAGTCTTCCTCCGGGTTTCGGCTATGCGTGGACCGACATTGCGTATCAGGAAAAGCAGGCAGGTAATACGATCATGTTTCTCTTTCCGCTGGCGGTGCTGTTTGTGTTCCTGGCGCTGGCGGCTCAGTACGAAAGCTGGTTGTTGCCGCTGGCCATCATTCTAATTGTGCCGCTGTGCCTGTTGTTTGCGATTCTCGGCATCTGGCTGCGCGACATGGACAACAACATTCTGACGCAAATTGGATTCATCGTGCTGATCGGCCTGGCCTGCAAGAACGCGATTCTGATTGTGGAATTCGCGAAAGCCGAAGAAGACAAAGGCAAAGATCGGTTTCAGGCAGCCGCCGACGCCTGCCGGATGCGGCTGCGACCGATTCTGATGACCGCGTTCTCATTCATTCTTGGCGTCATTCCTCTGCTGATCGCCACCGGCGCCGGTTTTGAAATGCGGCGAGTGCTGGGCACTGCCGTGTTCAGCGGGATGCTGAGCGTCACCATCTTCGGACTGTTCCTGACGCCCGTCTTTTACGTCGTCCTCCGCCGGTTCGCGCGAAAACCGGCCGGCGGCGTGGTCGGGAGTACCGGGACCGGCACCAGTGAGGCTTCGATGCCCTGAACGAATTCCATCTCATTCATCCCGATCTCCAACAGCGTTCACTCGACGCCTCCGGATTCCGTCGGACTCGATTTCAATTGGTGCACCATGCGCTCAACACTGGCTGAGATCAGTTGCTCGATGTCGTCAGCCCAGCGTTCTGCACCGCGTCCGTAGACCATCATGGAGGTGTTCCCTTCATAACCGCTGCGAGGTGGTTTGTCTTCGTCCAGTACTCTGAGCGACGGGATATATGCCATCACGTCGTTGCAATATCCGGCGACCCACACATCTTCGCCGTACGTCTGCTTAAACCCGAGGGCATAATCGACCACGACTTCGCCGCCCATGGCAATCCACAACTGCTTTTTCCCCAGTCGCCACGCCTGCATCGGACAGGGATAAGTGCGTTCCAGGGGCATGCCGTTTTCCAGGTCATTCAACAGACGGGCGGCCCAGCGGTTGCGGTACGTCTTTCCGGCGGCCGCCAGGGTGGCCAGAGCGTCGCGAGTGGGTTGTTCTCCGAGATTCAATGTGACCAATTCAAGCTGCGTCCGGAGATCCGGCGTGAACTCCTGCATCGGTTCTGACAATACCCGTTCGACGGCGGCTGCCAGGCGCAGACCGTAGCCACGAGCAAGTTCAACGGTGCGTCGCGGCAATGGATTCTGGTCAGCACCGCAACCCATGTAAAACATCGCGACGGCATCCGGATGGACTTCTTCCAGGGCATATTGTGCAAACCCGGCGTAGTCACCGGACCACTGATAGAAACTCAAATTGGTGTTGTGGCACGCATACCCGAACACGACGGCCATCAGTTCGTTGGAGGTCGTTCGTACGGCCAGGACCGGGACAGCATGGTCGACCGGCCCTTGCAGTGATCTCGACTCACGCAGTTTCGGAACATTGCCTTCGGAATTGTTGCGACGGTTCACTGCGAATGTCGCGATTCCCTGTCCCCCGGACACTCGAGCCGGCGTCAGACGCGACAGGGCTTCCCCGACAGCAGCAACAATCTGGTCTTCCAGCAGGTCCGAATATTCTTCGATCAGCTGAGTCTGCTTCGCATCCAGCGGATACACGTCGTACAGTGCGCCGCGCAGCACCGGACCCGTATGAGTGTGCGAACTGTGCAACATGATCTGATCAGGATTCAGATCAAACCTGTTTTTGAGCGATCGGCAAGAGTTGTTGTAGATCGACTGTGAAATCCCCAGCGTATCGCTGCTCAAAATAATGCCCACATGCCCATTGGCGTCCTGCAGCGCGAGAACGCGGATCCACAGGTCATGCAGTGTCCCTTCGGCCGGACGATCCCGACTGCCGTAGCCTGCCATCCACATGGGCGTGGTTGGTGTGATGATCGTCTTCGCCACACCGGCCTTCCAGCCCTGTTCGTCAGCAACAGTCGATCCAACAGCAACGATGAGTGCAGCCGCGATCCTCAGGAATTGTGTCATGGTCATCTCTCATTCAAAGTCGGAAAACTGCTGCAACGGGGAAACGGACTGGAGAAT
>JBDOMX010000777.1:2733-17047 GCA_039831615.1 Planctomycetaceae bacterium | reverse complement strand
ACGGTTCCTGGAGTCAGCCACACGAACCAACCACGTGGATTGGGCGATGCGCCATCTGGCAGCGACCATTGAACGACGTCGACAGAACTGGAAAGCACAAATCAGTATGATCATTCCGCCGATGATGATTCTTCTGCTGGGATGCGCCGTGTGCTTCGTCGTGACCGCCATGTTCGTCCCCTTGATTTCGCTGCTGAACAGCCTGTCGTGAACGACCAAATGACGAATGATTTTCGAAATACATCGCGACTTGCCAGGCACAACCGACCAATTCGGTCGCGGCGCCATGGTTTTCTGCTGATCGAGATGGTCGTCGCCCTGATTCTGGTCGGGACCGTCGCCACCGTGCTTCCTGTGGCTTTGAATGCCGTCTATCGGCAACGACAGCAGGAGCGGTTTGAACGCCTGGCGCAGCTCGAGCTTTCGAATGTCGTCACACGACTTGAACTCGCAGGTTCCGCCGTTGAGGTCGATGACATCCAGCTGTCAGGATGGTTTCAGGACATGTATCCCGATGCATCTGTTGAGATCGTTCCGGGAGTCCAGGCGACGAACGACATCCCCACCATTCCATTCACAGTATCGATTCTCCGTCCTCGCGGTGACAGTCAGCCTCCATTGAAGCAGCAACTGATCACCTGGCTGGAACGAAGGCAGGAGGGGGCCCTCCAATGATACGTTGCCGCCAAAGCTTGCTCCGGAAGTACCATGGCCGGCATCGCCGCGGGGCGGTGTTCGCTTATGTCATGGCCTATTTGACTTTATCCCTGATGTTGCTCGGGCTCACCGGATCGACATTGCATTTGCTGTTTCGGTCAAGTCAGACGGACCGCCAGTTGTTTCAGCATCTGGCTCGAGGTTGCGACGTAGAGCAGCAACTCAGAGAAGACGTGCGTCAGGTTGGCGACATTCAATTCACGGACGACGAACTGGTCATCCGCAGCCGTTCAGCCACGGTGAACTGGAGTCTCGCTGACAACAAGGCGGTGCGCGAGGTCCTCGAAGAAGGCCGGCGACGTGCCGTGATGTCCGTGACTTTTCGTCGTGGAACACAACTGGCGTTCGTTCCACAGTCGGAATCGCTGTTCGCACTGAGAATCACGCCGGCAGCTCCCGCATTGACTGCCGACACAAAAACAAAACCAACTCGTCAGAACACGCCGTTGCGTGCGATTGACATTTTGTTGCCACAATTCGCGACATCCGTTTCCAATCCCCAGTGACCCGTTTCCCCTGAACTCCTCGCTCATGTTGTTACCCGGTCGCCGATACCTCACCCATCACCACCGACGCCGCCGAACGGGCGCCGTCACGGTGATGGTGCTGGTCGTGATCCTGATCATGAGCGGGATGGTTGCGCAAGTCGCCCGACGTGTCATCCTGGACCGTCGACAGGCAGGTCAGGAACTGCTCCATCGCCAGACTCAGGAACTGGCCTCCGCCGGGATACGACGGGTCAAACTCCAGAGAAAAATTGATCCAGACTGGACAGGGGAGACCTGGAATCCAGACACTCAGACAGTTTCTGAGACAAATAAAGCCGAAGTTACGATCACCATTAATGGCAGTACTGCCACCGTCGTGGCGCGGTATCCCGTTAATCATCCTCATCCCATTCAGATCACGCGACACCTGGACCTGGAGGAATAATGCTGCGAAGACTCAATCCTGCTGCGACACGTGGTTTTACATTGATTGAGCTGCTGGTCGTGATCGCCATTATTGCGATTCTCATGTCGCTGCTGCTGCCAGCAGTGCAGCAGGCACGCGAAGCCGCCAGGAGGACTCAGTGCAGAAACAATCTGGCTCAGATTGGCATCGCGTTACATTCCTACCAACTGACATACGAGATGCTGCCACCGGCCAGCATCAACGAAACTGGCCCGATCGTGAATGTCGCCCAGGGATACCATCTCAGCTGGATCGTCCAGATTCTGCCAATGCTTGGCGAAGACAACGTGTTTCGGCACGTGGACTTTGACGGCGGCGCCTACAGTCAGGCCAATGCCGCCGTACGCAAGCATCGAATCAGTGTGCTGATCTGTCCGTCCGCCATCAATTATGTCGTACAACATAAGGATCTGGGGACTGTTCAGCCGGTCAACTATGCCGCCTGTCACAGCGGGGACAGTGTACCAATTGACACGGATAACAATGGTGTGATGTTTTTGAATCGAGGAGTCAACTACCGCGAAATTCGTGATGGTGAAAGCAACACCATCGCTGTGGGGGAACGGCTGAGTTTAAATTCACCCGCATCTCCCGAACTGGGTTGGCTGTCCGGAACACCATCCACCATCTGTAACAGCGGAGTGAACATCAACGACCAATCCTGGACTCCATCTGATCCGGGATCGGCTCAACCGATCGTGCCGGATCCGGAAAAGCCGAATGATACCGATGGATTCGCAAGTCAACACACTGGTGGCGCGCTTTTCCTGTTGGCCGATGGATCTGTCCAATTTTTAAGCGAGAACCTTGATCGGCAAACATATAGCTGGCTGGGCAACCGTGAGGACCTCGAATTGCTTCCGGAGTTTTAACGTTGCTTTGCCCGCCTCTCGTTGCCTCTTCTACTCCCCCTCACTTCGGCTGATTCGCAGAGCGTGAATCTGAAGTTTGGAAATCTCTTCATGCGACCGCTTAAGAAACACGCCGGATTCACCGCCGTTGAGTTCCTGTTGGTCAGTGCCATGATGGTCCTTTTCCTGACGTTGCTGCTGCCCGGACTCATGGAAAGCCGTCGCGCGGCCCGTCAGACTCAATGCCTGAACAATCTCAATCAGATTGGCGTGGCCCTGCAGAATTACGAAGCCGTCATGGGCGTTCTGCCGCCGGGATGTGTGAATCCCACAGGACCAATCCTCAACGAGCCGGTTGGTTATCACATGAACTGGGCGATGCAGTCACTCGCGATGATGGACTACAACGCCGTCTTTGAATCTGTTGACTGGCAATACGGTGCCTACAGTACCACTTCCACCACGGCGATGACGAACTGTCCCACCGTGCTCATGTGTCCGTCGGATCCGGTCTACGGCGAGACCTACGCCGCCAGCTATGCGGGCAGCATTGGCGGGACGAGCAGTCAAATCGACGTCAACAATACCGGACTGCTGTATCTCAACAGCAGCATCAGCGACCATCAAATTCCGGACGGACGGTCGAACACGCTGCTGATCGGCGAAATTCGAGTTGCACGCACATTGACAGAAAGCGGACTCGGCTGGACTTCAGGAACCGCGGCCACGCTGCGCAGCTCCGGAGTGCCCTTGAACTCCACGGACGACAGCATGTATGAGATCATCACAGCAGAAGCAGGCGGATTTGGTGGCTGGCACGACGGCAGTGTGTCCATGCTGTTTGCTGATGGTGCTGTACAAACAATGTCCGCAAACACCGATCCGGATCTGCTGATTCGGCTGGGCGACCGCCACGACGGACAGATGCTGGAAACAAGAGATCTGGCGGTCGACAAACGGACTCGCAATCTCCTGCAGCGGCGCGCCATGAGACTTCCGGGAACAGCACCATGAGCCACACACCTTTACGACGGCGCGGATTCACACTGCTGGAACTCATCGTGGTCATTGCGGTGATCGCCATCCTGATTTCGCTGTTGTTGCCGGCGATTCAAAGCGCGAGAGAAGGAGCCAGACGTACCCAGTGCCGTAACAATCTGTTTCAATTGGGGGTAGCCCTGCACAACTACAATTTGGCACACACCGTGCTGCCTTCCGGCTGTGTTAATCCAACAGGTCCAGTGACCAATGTCCAGACGGGATACAAAGTGAGCTGGATTGTTCAAATCCTGCCGTACATTGGTCATCGCAACATCTGGGAGCGGGTGAATTTCGAAAACCCGGCCGCGAGTTTTGGAGCCGGACCTCTTATTCCGCCAACCTCGAAAGCCCCAGCCGCCCCGTTTAATCGGCGTCGCGGATTTGGTGAAGCGTCGGGCGCAGCCAGTGACGCCGGTGTGGCTGAGGCTCCGGGTGGCGATCGGGCTGAGGCGAAGAAAGTCAGACCGACGGTGGCAGATGCGTGGCATGAGGTCGCACCGATTTCGATTCAGTTGTTAGGTTGTCCTTCCAATCCGCACAACCGCAGGTCGTCCACATTTACTGGTCGGGGGCCGTCGGCTTCCTGCTACGCCGGATGCTACGGCAGCAACACGACTCAGATCGATACCGACTGTGACGGAATGCTGTTTTTGAACAGTTCAGAATCCATGCACCAGGTGCCCGATGGGGCTTCTACAACACTGCTGGTCGGAGAAAAACCGCTCGGCCTGGCCGACAACGGTTGGTTTGTTGGTGATCACAGCACGCTGCGCTCCGCTTTCGCAACACCCGTGATTGTTACCTATGGTGCGTCAACCGGTCGAAGCGGGCAAAATCCCTACGGCTCGTTTGATGAAGACGGCAACCCGGAAATCACGGTACCACCGGTGCCTTATTTCGGTGGCTGGCACAGCCTTGCGCTCAACTATCTGCTGGCCGATGGCAGCGTGCGTGGAATTCACAAGAAAATAGACCCTGATCTCTTCTCACGACTGGGCTCACGCAATGACGGAAGTCTCATCTCGGATTCTGACTTCTGATTCCGTCAAACTTCCAGTCCCATCATGCGCATCAATTCAATGGCGTTACTGCGCTCCACGACTCCGTCGCGCAGCCGGTAGTCAAAGGTCATCGTGTCGTCGGTGATTTGGTCTTCAAAGTGGTAATTTGCGGCTCGGCCATCGAGTGACTTGACGATGCGCGTGAGTTCCAGGTCATGAGTGGTCACCAGTCCCAGTGCACCGCGATCCAGCAACGAGCGAATCACCGCTTCAGCTCCTCGACGCCGATCGTTCGAATTGGTGCCGTTGAGAATCTCATCCAGCAGGAACAGAACCGGACGAGTGCCATCCGTCAGATCAACGACCTGACGAAGTCGCCTGACCACGCTAAAAAACAACGATCGTCCCTCCATCAGCGAATCGCTGACGCGCATCACAGTGCCCATTTGAAAAGGAGTCGTTGACATGCTCTCCGCGTTCACCCGTCCTCCGCACCATGTGAGCACCAGGTTCGCCCCAATCGACCTCAACAGGGTGCTTTTTCCTGACATGTTGGAACCACTGATCAGCATCAGCGGTCGCTCCTGACTCAGATGCACGTTGTTGCGAATGCACTCCTGATTCGACAGCAGTGGATGACCGAGAGCTTCTGCAGTGAACAGCGGCGGTCCATCTGAGATTTCCGGGATGGCCGCATTCCCGTTGTCGAAACTCCATGCGCCGACTGATAACAACACTTCCAGCTGGGCCGACGCATCAATCCAGCCTGGGATCAACGCCCCGTATTTCACTCGCCAACGTTCAATCCGGTCCGTCAACAGCACGGTCAGTCCACACAACCAGGCAAACGGAATCAGGAACTGGTTGCGCAATGAGTTGTTCAACCAGCCAATCCGACTGCTCAACGAACTGATTTGAGTCGACGCCCGGTTGCCCCCTGCGGTCAGAACCTGTTGCAGTTCAATCACACGAGGGTCGTCAAAGGAGTGGGCCTCCAGTTCGGTCAGGATGCGAGATAGCTGTCTGAGCGCCTGATCCACGCTGTCGACAGCAGCCACGACCGTCTTAATCTGGGCGCGGGCAAGCATCATCAGTGGTGACTGGGCGAGCAGGACCAGCAGCAGCCACAGAATATACCATTTTCCCAGGCCCAGGCCGACCAGAATGAGGAGCAGGGCACCCACGATTCCGAGCAGGGCCGAGAGAAACACAATCCACGGTGGCACGGGCAGGGCAGATTCAGTCGCCCAGCGATTCAATGTCGACTCGGTGGCGTTCCAGTTCCGTGCGTCTTCGATGATCGCCAAACGTTTTCTCAGATCGAGCTCATCGCGAAGCGATTCCGCCATCTGCTGCCGATGACGAATCACCTCAGCTTCAGGAACCTCGGTCATCCAGCATGCCAGCATCCGACGCGACGGCAATGTTCGGCACTGACACAGTTTCTGAAACAGTGAACCTGGTCCAAACAGATCCAGATCTCCGGACCAGGGATGCTCAGCTGATACAAACTCCTCACCAGGATCGGGGAGTTCCCTCCAGTGGTGGGTCAGTCGCTGCAGGCAGGAAGAATACCACTGTTGCACGCGAGTCACCGACCGCAATTGTTTCATCGTCGGCCGATGGGCGAGCATCACCAGGATCAGTACGGTCACCGCGACGACGAATGGCAGCGTTGCCTGTCGGTCGCCGGTCAGCCATGCGCCCAGTACAAGCAGCACAAGAAACAGCGTTGTCCGAGCCCGCACGAATTGGCGATCCCTCCGCTGCAGCAACAACATCTGCCGCGTGGCCGATTCGAGTCGCTGTCGGTAGGTCTCGGCCGCCTCCTGCGTACCAAATTCGATCGGCAGGTCACCTTGCAAGTTTTACTCCATCCACCGTGACAGAATTTCAGAGAAGGTCACCGAGAGAGCGAAGCTCGTGCTCCACTTCTGCGGAGCAGCTCGTTTCGACAACTAGTCATCCGATTCCCGGCAGCTCGCGTGCGAACGCTGATTGCAGAACCGGCAAAACACGATTTTGTTAGGCCGGTCGAGGCCTCCGCTGGACCGGGCGCCGTTTGCCCGGTGAAGAAAACACTCGTTTCACTTCGTCGAGCGACGTGGTCCCGTTCACCACCAGCCTCAACGCATCCCGCTGCAGCATCAACTGCTTTTCATTGACCATTTGTTTGCGAATGGCAGCCTCGTCACCACCTTCTGCGATGACTTCTTTCATCGTATCGGTCATTTCAAACAGTTCATACGCGGGCGCTCGGCCATGAAAGGGACTTCCGCCACAATCGGCGCACAGCTCCTCCACTGATGCCGCATTTGGATCGTCGTCCCGGGGCGGAGAGGGTGCACGATACAGCACGGTCGTTTCCCGGGGCAGCCCAAGTTGTTTCAGGACTTTTGGATCGGGACGATAGGCCTGCTTGCAGTCTTCACACAGACGACGAATGAGTTTTTGTGAAATGACGGCTTTCAGACCGCTGAGGACTTTGTCGACGCCAACCCAGTCGATCAGCTTCCTGACCGCCTCTGCCGGCGTGCGGGCCGTCATCTCACCAAAGAAACACAGGCGATCGCTGAAATCGAATACCAGTTGGGCCTTCTGAGGATCATCAAACTTGCCCATATAGGCAGCATCGCCTTGCTTGCGAATTATCCGATCCAGTTTCAGTTCCATATCCAGTACGGCATCATCCGGAGTGGGCTCGCTGACGTTGACTAACTTCTTGTCGCCGACGTCGGCAAGATTGAAGACGGCATATAAATAGGGATCCATGCAGTGCATCGACACGATCGACAGCGATGTGACACCAGAATCCGGCGGTCCACAGGCCAGAATGATTCCCGTTGCATCGTCGGTCAGTCTTTGAATCGTTTCTTTAAGAGTCTGAGGAAAATTGATTTCCGATGGACCAAGGAACGATTCGTTCGGATTCTCAATTCGAATCTTCAGCCGTTCGACGGCCCCCTTGACCGGAGCCGTTTTAACGAGCAGACGGTGTTGGTGATTGTTGAATTCCGCGAGAATACCGCCGGACTGGGGCTCCACGCGCGACTGCACATCCAACCCGGCCAATAACTTAACCATCTGCACCACCGCCACACCCTGCTTCCCTGGCAATGCTGCCACCGGGTAGGGTATTCCGTCGACGACGATGCGGATCATCAGCCGTGGACCTTTCGGATCCACAAGGATCAAATGAGCACGGCGGGACAGTGCTTCCGAAATCATTCGTTTGGCGGGGATCAGGCCCGCCTGAACAAGACGTGGGTTTTTCTTGAGGTTGGCTTCGCGACCGTACATGGGCCCCTGAAACAAGACCTGTTGCCCGAGTTCGCGTTCTTTGTCATCTTCTGGAACGTCAGCCACACCGTCCGTCCTTCAAGTCAAGAGCTGAGACTTCATGATCCCTGTGCAAATATCGACAGCATTCTGATGAACCAGACGACTGGAGGCCAGCGCGACACAGCTTTTCAGACGGGATTTGCCGCGATGGCCAGCCGAAAGCGCGGGAGGCAGCGGTTCGAGCGACGCATTTTCAGGAATCCGGAACGATTCCCTGTCCTGATCTGTCTCAGGCCTCGGGCCCCCAAGGTAAGCTGCGGGTTTCGTGCCCCGACTGCCGGAACCGGGGGTTCGGACTCGTTTCCGCCAGGTGTGTGCCCATGTCTCTGCTGCCAATTATCGACACGAATCCGGAATCAATTTCTCCAGCGTCCGTTGCAGGACAAGCGAAAGGGACGTACGCGTTTGTCAGCCTTGGATGCCCAAAAAATCTCGTGGACAGCGAAAAAATGCTGGGGCAGCTGGCGACCGATGGATATCAGCTGGTGGATGAAGCTGATGGCGCGGATTTCGTCGTTGTGAATACCTGTGGTTTCATTGAAAGTTCACGCGATGAATCCCGGTCCGTGATTCAGGAAATGCTGGATCTCAAGGCGTCAGGCCGCACCGGCGGTGTGATCGTCGCCGGCTGTCTCCCGCAACGACTGGAAGAAGACGGCGGGCTGCTCAGGGAAATGCCACAGATTGATCACGTGGTTGGCGTGTTCGGGCGCGACGAAATCAGCACAGTGGCCGATCGATTGGTCGGGGGAATCACAGAACAGAGAGAATTGTTCCGTCCGGCGCCGATGAAGGCCATGGACGACCGCACTCGACTTAGAATTACCCCCTCCCACTACGCTTATCTCAAAATCTCCGAAGGATGTGACCGGACGTGTACCTTCTGTTCGATTCCGAAAATGCGGGGAAAACATATCACCAAACCGATTGAGATGGTGCTGGAGGAAGCGCGCGAACTGGCGGCGGACGGGGTTCGCGAACTGAATATCGTCGCTCAGGACACTACGTATTACGGCCTCGATTTCTACGGTGAGGTTCGACTGGTGGAGTTGCTGAGACAACTGGAACTTGTCGACGGCATCGACTGGATCCGGCTGATGTACCTCTACCCCGTGCATTTCAATGATGAGTTGATTCATACGATTGCCGAGTCTTCAAAGATTCTTCCATATCTCGACATGCCTCTGCAGCACATCAGTTCGCCGGTACTGAAACGGATGCAGCGCCGGGTCGACGGTGAACAAACACGTCAGTTGGTGTCAAAGCTCCGATCCATCGTCCCCAATCTCGTGCTGCGTACTACATTCATTACCGGATTCCCCGGCGAGACCGATGAACAGTTCGAAGAACTGCGTGACTTCGTGGCTGAGACGCGGTTCGAGCGCATGGGCGTCTTTACCTACTCGATTGAGCCTGGCACGCCTGCCGTGCGCCTCGACGGACACCTGCCGGAAGAAGTCAAGGTCCAGCGCCGTGACGAACTCATGACGTTGCAGCAGTCGATTGCGTTTGATCATGCGGATTCGCTGATCGGCTATGAACTGGATGTCCTGATTGACGGTCAGGTCGAAGAGAACGTCTGGGTGGGACGGTCCTTTACCGACGCCCCCGAAATCGACGCCTGCACGTATGTTTCAGCAGAGAACCTGGAACCTGGATCGCTCGTACCCGTTGAGATCGTGCGGCGTGATGAATACGATCTGGTCGGAGTCGCCGTGGATGACATCGAGGATCAGTCGTCAGAATCCTGACCTGCACCTTCGACGGGATCTCCGGGCCATATGTTCAGTGACAGACGATGCCGTTAGAGCAGTTTTCGAAAAGTCGTGGCGGGTACTGGCTCGCAGGGGCCATGGATCATGGGCTCCGGCACTGCCGCTGCGGCCACGAGTCAGCGTAATACGCTGTAGATTCAGTACCACGGAAGAGCAGGGATAAAGTCCGATGACGGCCGACCCGACTTCTCACCCTGCCGGTCCTGCGCCGATTCGTATAGGCCGGGAATCACTCAATCTTCCAAATCTCATCACAGTCAGCCGCCTCATCCTGGCTGTGATTCTCTTCGCCCTCATTGACAGCGGACGATGGTGGTTCACGAGTGCGCTGCTGTTTGTGTTCGCAGCGTCCACTGATGCACTGGATGGCTGGCTGGCCCGCCGGTACGGCCAGGTGACGACGCTGGGACGAATTCTCGATCCGTTCGTCGACAAAATCATTGTCGGAGGTGCTTTCCTGTTTCTCCTGACACCGGGCGGGGATCAATCATCCGGGGTGACCGCCTGGATGGTGATTATCGTGATTGGTCGAGAGATGTTCGTGTCCAGTCTGCGCGGGTTTCTGGAGCAGCACGGCCATGATTTTTCTGCCAATTTAATCGGCAAAGTAAAGATGGTTCTACAGTGCGTGGCCGTCACAGCAGCCCTCCTGTCGCTGGCTCGGTCCATCGACTGGCCGTGGCTGAATGGAGTACGAGATGTCCTGCTGTGGCTGGCGGTTGGCGTAACCGTGTGGAGCGGACTGGTGTACGTTGTTCGGGGAGTCCGCCTGCTGAACGAGGCACCGCCTGCCGAGTAAACGCTCCGCTCAGGCAGCGACCCAGGAGTTGATTTCGAGGCCTGGCCGACTCGCCATCCGCTATGATGCTTACCGTGCTGTCAGACAACAACAATCGTTCCACACCAGCTGGATGAGTCAGTGATGTCGAATTTTCCTGCCGTCGTTTGTCAACTTAGCATCTCTGCTGTTGTCTTTTTCCAGCTCCCGTCTGTCGTTGCCCGGCATCCCGTCACCAATCTCCTGAACGGCACTGTCATCGTGAATCATGCACCAGAACGCGCCGCTGAACTGTCACCGGACAATCCGTTTGCGGAGCCGAGTCCGCTGCCATTTCATGCTCCGCCGTTCGACACGATCCGAATTGAACACTACCAGCCTGCCTTCAAAGCCGGGATGACGCAGCATCTGGCAGAAATTGAAGCAATTGCCGATCAGGCGGATCCGGCAACCTTCGACAATACGATCGTGGCCTTCGAAAAAGCGGGAGCGTTGCTGAAGCGTGCACGCCGAGTGTTTTCGAATCTGACATCCGCTCACACCAATGAGCATCTGCAGAACATTCAGACAGAGATGGCACCCCTGTTTGCCGCGCACTCTGACAATATCCTGCTCAATCGCCGACTGTTTGAACGCGTTGAGACATTGTATGAGTCACGGGAATCGTCAGGACTTAGCGCCGAACAACAGGAAGTGTTGCGCCAACATTATGTCGATTTCGTCAGAGCCGGCGCCCGGCTTTCTACCGAGCATCAGAACCGCGTGCGATCCCTCAATGAGCAGCTGTCAACGTTGCAGACAAAATTTGAAGACAATCTGCTGGCCGTAACGAAAGAGCGTTCGGTCATCGTTGGCAGCATCGCAGAACTGGATGGCATGTCTGACGCAGAGATCGCTGCCGCCGCTGAGACGGCAACCGAACGCGGTCATGACGGCAAGTATATTCTGGAGATTACAAATACCACGCGTGTTCCAATTCTGTCGTCTCTGAACAACCGTGATTTGCGACAACGGGTTTGGGAAGCTTCAGCGAAACGTGCCATTGGAGAGAACGGCGGCATCGACAATCGCCCTCTCATTCTGGAGATCGCTCAGTTGCGTGCCGAGCGAGCTCAGCTGTTGGGCTTCGAAAATTACGCGGCTTACAAGCTGCAGAATCAAATGGCAAAGACTCCGGCGGCCGCGAGAAAAATGCTGACAGATCTTGTTCCCGGTGTCGTCGCGCGTGTGCAGCAGGAAGCAAAGGATCTGAAGGTGATGATGACGGAACTGGGAGCCGATCACGAACTCGCCCCCTGGGACTGGGAATACTATACCGAGAAGCTTCGTCAGGCGCGTTTTGACGTCGACGAGGGGGCCGTCAAACCGTATTTCGAGCTCGACAGTGTGCTGCAGAACGGCGTCTTCTTCACGATGAAGAGACTGTTCGGCATCGAATTCCGCGAGCGAAAGGATCTGCCCGTTTATCATCCGGAAGTGCGGGTGTTTGATGTACTGGACACCGACGGAAGTCAGATTGGACTGTTTTATATCGACTTCTTCAAACGTGACTCCAAACGTGGCGGAGCATGGATGAGCTCCTGGGTCAATCAGTCAGAACTGCTGCACACGAAGCCGGTCGTGGTCAACGTGCTCAATAACCCCAGACCGGCAGAGGGCGAACCCGCGTTGATCAGTTTCGACAATGTCACCACCCTGTTTCATGAAATGGGCCATGGCGTGCACGGACTGTTTTCTGATGTGACCTACCCATCGGTCTCGGGAACCGCAACTCCGCGCGACTTCGTGGAGTTCCCGTCGACGTTCGAAGAAGACTGGTGCATTCAACCCGAGATCCTGAGCAATTACGCTCGGCATCATGAGACCGGCAAACCGATTCCGACGGAATTGCTGGAAAAGGTGATTCGAGCCAGTAAGTTCAATCAGGGTTTCGACACGCTCGAATACATGGCCGCCGCCCTCCTGGATCTGGAATGGCACACACTCAGCGCCGATGAAATCCCGGATGACATTGAGGCCTTTGAGGCAGCCACGCTGAAGAAGTACGGCATCGACATGCCGGCCGTTCCACCCCGCTATCGAACCCCATACTTTGCACATATCTGGGGAGGTGGCTATGCGGCCAGTTATTACGCCTATTTGTGGAGCGAGGTCCTGGCCGCCGACGCGTTTGCCTGGATGCAGGAAAATGGCGGCGCCACACGCGCGAACGGAGACCATTTTCGGCGAGAAGTGTTGTCCCGCGGCAGCAGTCGTGACCCGATGGAATCCTACAAAGCCTTCCGAGGTCAGGAACCCACCGTGGATGCCCTGCTGATTCGTCGAGGCCTGAAGTAGCTGAGATCGAAGGCAGGAGCCGCAGGCATGCATGCAGAACCATGGTACGGAAGTGTTTTCACTGCTGCGAACCAGCGACCTGAGTGTTGACGCATACCTCGATCGTTTTCACGACACCGGGAATGAACGAGTGCGATCGATTTAGCAGCGTTCGGCGGTCTTATCGTTCTGATTCACTCCGGTGACTCGGTCACCTGCAGTTTGAATTCGTCGCTGTTGCCGACCAGTTCCGGGGCGTACATGCCTTCGATGCGCGCCGGGAGGGCCGCCATTTGCCCCGGGGTTTCTGCTCGTAGTCGATAGCTGATACTGTGATTGCCACGTGCCAGGTCGGACAGGAAAAACGACACACGATCGTCCCGTAATTCGCGATACGCTCGCAGCCCTTTGCTGACGTAGCCGCTGCGCTGGTCATCTGGTTCGAATCCACTGGGCTTCCGATCTTCCAGCAACAGATACTCGTAGTCGTTCCTGCTGTCGACCAGCAATTCGACTTCCACGAGTTCGCCGCTGCTGACCTGCCCCAGACTCTCGAGCGGAATCCGCTTCCAGCGGGTTGTCTGCTGACTCACGGACTGCCCCCTGTCACCACGAACACTGACATCGGCAGCATCTTGTTCAAGACGATAGTAGCGCCGCCGGACTTTGACTTCCAGACCGGCCGCCGTAATGGGATCTTCCTGAGTGAAATTGGTCAGGTACGCATTGAAGTACAGCGGTCCCGTGCCTGTCCGGAGAATTTCAATACGACGGGCTCCTGTTTGAACCGCATCACCTTCCAGCAGGACCACGTTGTCAAAGCTGAAGAAATTCTCTGCGTTGATCTTCACGCGTTTGTGCTGCTGACCATCTACGTTCACGGTCACTGTCATATCCGGACGATCTTCACCACTCACACGGATGTACTCCGCCATGGATTCGATCACCAGCGACGTGTCCCGTGTGCTGTTCCAGTGTCCGGCTGCGCGGCGATTGTTCAGCAGGTACTTCACGAGACGCGATGCTGTTTCATCGTTTGGACGTACTTTCAGCAACAGTCTCAGGTACATGGCGTGCGCTTCGTTTTCGCTGCCGTACCAGTGCCACCAGGAGCTGCCAGGCAGAGCGAGCCACGCGGTTTGGTTTTCATCGTCCTGCTGCAGGTATTGTTCAACATTTCGCAGGATCATATCACGACGATCATTAGCTTGCTGCTGATCAAGCACCAATCCGGTGAGACACATCCCGTAGACACTCAGCTGAAGACGGTCTCGATACAGATAGTCCGTCATCTCCGGATTGTTGGCATCATGTTCCGACAACACCCAGGCCACCAAGGCATCCATATTGTCGGCCTGCATGCGAAAGGGCTTGCGACGCTTGTCAGCTTTGTCGCTGAGTTCACGGCGTTGGTCACCCTCTCGCAGTTTTTCGAGTTCGGTCGACTGATGAATCTTAAGCCACGAAACGCCTCGATCGATGACATCCGGCAGAATGGGAACATCATTCGCCCGAGCTAACGTGATTCCGTGCACGACG
>JBDOMX010000777.1:0-2723 GCA_039831615.1 Planctomycetaceae bacterium | reverse complement strand
GAAGAGTATTCGCCGTAACCGGAGAACCAGCCCCAGCCGCCGTCGGACAACTGCATTTCCGTCAACGCCCGAACGCCGTCCCGCACGATTTTGTTCATTTCGCCGGTGTCAAATACGGGATTCGGATTGTTTCGATTCCAGCGTTGCGTTCGCTGCGCGGGATCTCCGATTTCCTGTGCATTCAGATTGGTGCGTTTCCGGCGAATCTCCTCCAGGTTGAGCCCCATGCCGAGCAGCGTGTTTTGTGTGAGCACCGCAGGCAGGAACCGGTTCAGCGTTTGTTCGGTACAGCCGTATGGATACTCAATCAAAAAAGGCAGCGCATCGACCATCGCTCCCGCCAACGACGGGCTGTAGCGTATTTCCAATCGCGATTGTTCTTCAATCCGTGCGGCCGGAACCGTCAGCTGCAGTTCTGCGGAATCCTGGCCGGGTCGAATGACTCCCGCAAAACTTTCCGTCTTCAGCAGACCATGGATCTGAGCGGGGACCGTCAGCTCGGCGGCATCGGATTCTTCATTGGTGAGGGCCTTCATGCGAATCGTCGCGGTCCCTGAAGCCACGACCTGAACCGGCCAGTCGACTCGAGCCTCACCTCCGGCCTCGATATGGATCGTTTGAGTGCTGGCCGTGAGGTGTCTCAACTGCCCGCCTTCCGTTTCCAAAACGACTTCGACGTCTTTGTCGGTGTCCAGGTAGTTGTGGACGATGGCCGACAGTGTGATCTGATCTTTTTGAGTGAAGAAACGCGGGGTCTGAGGCCGGATGATCAGCTTCTTACTACAGATAATCTCTGTGGTTCCCGCACCCACACGCGTGCCTTCTCCGAGAGTCCAGGCTTTGATCTTCCACGTCGTCAGGTTGTCCGGAACTTCGAACTCAGCAGTCACCAGACCTGCAGCGTCGGAATTCACCGATGCCAGCCACAATGCCGTGTCGGCGAAACTGGATCGAACCGCTGGTTCCACAGTAGCTTCCGCACCCGCTTCGCCTTCTGAGGCTTCCATTGCCATGCCGGGAGCCGCCACGGCGTCCATCAGCATTTCACCTGACCTCTGCATCATTTCGCGGCCCAGAGATCTACCGCCACCCGCTCCGCCTTTCAGCTGAGTTGGTGATCCGTCCGACAGCGGCTGCATGGGGCGTTCACCCGGTCGAAATAGTGGACCGGTGACGCGCTGCAGCGTGGAGCTGACTCGCAGGTCATGATGGCGACGCACATTCCAGAAGAATTCCCGGATCTCCGGAACTGCACTCGCTGCAATGTATTCCAGACTGGCATCATACGCCGTGAGGATCGTGTTTCCGACGAATGGCCTGCCGTCTTCATCCGTCAGTCGGAGCGAAACTTTCGCTGTTTCACCCGGCCGGTATTCTTTCTGCGAAGTCACCACTTCAACTTCTGCAACCTTTCGAGCCGGCGGGACAAAGATTTCCTTCAGCATCGAATGCAAGCGGCCATCGGCGATTGTCAGAGCTTCCACATAGAAATTCGGCATATCCTCCTGACCTACCTTCAGGTCGTACGTGGTGCTCTTTCCCTTCAGTCGAATCACCTGCGGACGCGGACACACTCCATTCACCGGCCGCACGAACAGCAGGACAGTGCTGTCGGCAAGATTAGTGTTGATCTGCAGGACGGCTGTCTCACCTGGACGGTAGTCGCGCTTTTCCAAAATCAATTCCAGATCGTTGAAACGATAGCCCCGGCCATCATCGTGGGGGCCACGCACGTAGAGCAGTTGTCCCCCGTGCTGAGCGTTCCCATTTGCATCGTTCACGATGCAGGAGACGCGGTACTGACCGGGTCTCGGAATTACCATTTTGAACGACGCAGAACCATCTTCGCTGGTCATGATCTCAAATGCTTCGACCTCTCTTTCTTCTGCGACATCCTGGTTCCACTGCACCTCGTAAAGTTTTGCCTCGCCAGTGCCGGCGACTCCGCTGCCATCCGGTGTGCGAGCCTGCAAATCAACAGTCACCGTGTCACCGGTCTGATAATGCCCTCGATCCGTCCACACGAAGACTTTAAACGGCTCACGAGCCACAAGCACTTCGCCAACTGCTGAGATCGTTCGACGCGACTGATCCGTCACCTGAGCTGTGATCCGGTAGTTGTGATCACTGTCAGAATGCTGCTGCAGAGCGGATGCCGTATCGATTCTGACCTGAAACGTGCCGTCCTCATCAACGGCAGCATCCCCTTCCGCCACGACTTCGGGAGGGTCAGGGCTCCAGCCGATCCATGGCGGAATCGGCGCGAAGCAGCCCCATTGCTTCCATCCGGGATACCATGTGGCGTCGGGCGCGAACCACCAATAACCAGCTGAGTACAGCCAGTCCCACCGCGTCTGCGGATACCAGCGACTGTCCTTTTTTGTGCGTTCGACTTTGTAGTGCACCTTCGCATTGGTGACAGGGGCGCCGAAGTAATAGCGAGCGTTGATTGCCGCCGAGATTGTGTCGCCGAGTTTCACTGGTTCATCAGGAGCCTCGATCGTGACTTCAAATTCCGGCTTGCGATACTCTTCGACCTGAAAGGTCCCGCTGCCGATGACGGGCTTGTCTTTGCGATCGACATCTCCGCAGATGACGAGCGAATGACTCCCCAGTACAGCGTCGGCTGGAATTCGCCATGTTCCGTCGACGCCGCCCCATTGGTCAGTGGTGACGTTCCGTTCCTCGACGACGTCGCCTCGCGGATTTCTAATCTGCAGCAC
>JBDOMX010000076.1:0-3791 GCA_039831615.1 Planctomycetaceae bacterium | reverse complement strand
CACAAGGCTTTGTTGTTCAGATTCCAGAGGCGCTCATGTCTGACAGCCAGGGTCGCATGTCACCTGTAAGTTACCCACTGTTTCGTCGCTAGAGCCCCAGTTTGAGGCCCTGCGCATGCAGGTCACCTTCAACCAGTATCAGGTCACAATCCTGAAACATGCCGGAAAGCTGCTCGTAGCCGTTGTTTGGCGCCTGCCGGCGATCTGATGTCACGAACGCGGCCATCAAGTGAGGCGAAAGAATACCGACTCCAACGGCCCCCGCTTCCCGGTGCTTCCATGAGTCCTTGCCTGGGGTATCCAGTTCATGATTGTGGTGCGTGTGCTTGATCGTGGCGACCCGCATTCTCCGCTCAGACAATTCTCGGACCAGCTCACAGACGAGCGTTGTTTTACCGGCGTTGCGACGACCGACAACGTGCACGCGCGGCGTTCCTGTGCAGGGAGAATTCAAAATGACTTTCGTCCTTTTAAGTTGATCGCGCTCAGCAGAGCCCCGTTGAGGATACAGATTCGGGTGGCGGAGTCCACATTTCCAGCACGCCAAACCTGATAACTCAGGTGGAGTGTGAATCCCTGCGGGTTGCGTAAACCACGTGATGGAATTGGGCGCGACCGGGTCACGATGCCTGCGAAGCGATCGCGACGGATGATTTGCCTGTGCCGAATGGTCAGCTGGTTCCGATAGATATGGACACAGGCTGAAATTGTCGGGCACAGAAATCAATTCTGATGAGTCACGGACGGACTCACCGGCAATATTCGCCGAAACGGACGGCGTTCAGTTTGTTGTCCGACTCGCCCGACAACAACCTGTCGCGCATGGATGCGAGCCAGGTTGTTGCGAGTTGGTCTTTTCCCCGCGGAATTCAATCATCGGAGCCGGGCGACATGAGGTCCCCATTGCTGCTGCACACTGCTTGTTTTGTCATTGCCATTCCAGTCTTCGTCATGCAGGCCAGCGCCCAGCTGGTGCCGGGCACGGGAGTCAAGCTGGGAAATGTCGGCGATGATTTCGAAGACGTCAACTGGGAATGGGTTCCCAACGGTCCAAAAGCCAGCCGTGAACAGGATGGGGCCGTCCGCAGGCCGACCGGGTATTCGACGAACCGACGCTGGTTCGAAAGCCCCAAGCGCGGGATGCCGGACGTCGTCGAACGCGTGGCGACTCCTGCACATGGTTTGCCCGGCAGTCAGGGTGCCCTGCGATTGCAGACACTGAATACAGGGATTCCAGGGCAGCCCAGTCATCAGATGGAGCAGGACGACTTCATTATGTCCTGCTCATCGCGCATCGGTCCGATCAGCGTCGGCCGCAATCCCAGCTGCACCGTGCGAGTCTGGCTCCCGCCATTTGAAAGCTGGGAAAATCGATCCGGATCACACTTCGGATATCGAGCAGACCTCAAGACAACCCTTACTGAAAAGGAAAAGCGGTTGTTCTTCACGAAGTCAGTGAGGAAAGCAGAATCATACTGGCCCGGATTCTTTGTTGAGTTTCACAGCAGTCACGACCCGCGTTTTCAGCAGGACGAGGCAGTCCTGCTGATTCGGGGAAACAACGGCGGCCATGAAGTGAAGGGTTTGCAGCTGAGTCCCGGCTGGTGGACGCTGGGCATGTCATTCACGTCGGATGGTCGAGTGCATTACTACGGGCGCCAGGGTGTTGAGAATCTGCGGGCCCAGGACCACTTGTATTCGAGTTTCCCTTACGGCTACTCAGCTGAAAAATTTGCCACTCACTTCTTCAACTCTGTCAATCGCAACGACGGCCGCACGTGGTCGACGCCCTTCGTGATTGATGACCCGGCAGTGTTCACTCAACGGTAGTGCCTGCCGGCTGGAGCAGACCCGGTCAGCACGTCTGTCTGCCTGTTTCCCGAGTGAGGGACGCCGTGCTGTCCCGGCAGGGGACTCAGTCGGTCAGCCTGCAGTGTGGCCGTGGCACCGAATGAAAGAGTGATCTCGTTACTGATGAAATGACAAAGGCCCCGACTGCCGGACAGTCGGGGCCTTGTTTCATCTGCAACGCTGCACCTGGACCGAATTACTTCCGATATTCGGGTGGCACAGGAACGTTCCCGTCGTTGTCGGAGTCGACTGAAATTCCATGGTCACCGATCATGGGGTTGTGTCGCTGTGTCAGGCGAGTGGCACGTCGATCCAGAATCGCCCGGGCAGCAGCCCGGATATCCGTTTCCGTCAGATTGCTCAGGCTGCCAATCTGCACCAATGGCTCGATCACGTGTGCGATGCGTCCGATGTTGGTTTCCATCACAGCCAGTTCCACGAAGGCCCGGCGAAGGCCGTTCAGGCTGACAACGTGTTCGGACATTTCCGATCGGAAGGCGTCCATGATCTCCAGATTCTGAGCCGCTACCGCCAGTTGTTCTGTCTGCTGACTGAGGGATCGCTGCAGACCGAGAATGCCATCGAGATTGTCGCGAGCCAGTTCAACGTTCATTGACTGCTGTCCAAGTGCCAGATTCATGGCGACTAAAATGCGGGCGTTCTTTTCTGCTCGTTGAATATGTTCGTCGCCTTCCAGAATCTGATCCTTCAGGGAAGCGAGTTTGCCGGCAGCAAAACGGGCTTCGTCCAGTCCGGAGGCCGTTGCCGAGACAGCGTCACGCAGCCCGACAAACTGATCGAACTGGCGAGAGGCCACCTGAATGCTGGCTGATTCATCGGACATTCGTGTCGTGAGTGCCTCGAGTTCCGCGAGACTGTCACCGGCTGATCCCAGATTCTCGCCGGCCGCGACGACTCGATCCTGCAGAGCCACCATGTTGTCGAACTGGGTGGCGGCGAGTTGTAGTTCTTCGGAGCCATTGATGAGGCGCTGGGTCAGTTCGGCCAGGCTGGCGATGCTGTCGCTCGCATTTTCGTAGCCATTCGAAGCTGCAATGACACGATTCTGCAGCGCGACGATGCCGGTGAAGGTGTTGTCCGCGACATGAGTGTGTTCACCGGCATTGATGATTTTCGACTGCAGTTCATCGATTCGCTCCATCTCCGCCAATGCGTCGGCGGTGCGTTCGTGACTGTCCGCCAGCTGATAGTTGACTGCTTCGATCTGATCCAGAGATGCCATTGACCGGCGGGCAGCGGCTGACTCCTGCACGATTCGGGTTCTCAGTGCTTCAATGCTGTCGACGGCGGCGTCCACTTCACTGAGGCGGCCGGCCTGTTCTTCCAGACTTGTGAGCAGGTCGTTCGCTCGCCAGACGGAATCGCGCGCCGACACCAGGCGTTTCATGCTGTGGTCTGACAGGTCGAGTCTGCTTTGAATCTGATCGAGACGTCCTTGCAGCGGGCCAACCATCATGAGTTGCATTCCGAAAAATACAACAGCCAGTGACATGAGAATGGACACCGACATGAACCTGCGGAACCCTTGCAGTTGTTGCGCAGTCGTTCTGCGAAAAGTCGTGTGATTGCTCACGAGTTTCCTCCGGGAGATTATGTTCAGGCGTTGAGATGTTTGTTGCTGTGGTGGCTGCAAAGTTTCCGCACGTGTCGCGGCTTGCGCAGTCACCTGAATCTGTATCGCCATTTGCAGTCTGTGCGATTTGCCCAATCGGCAAACTTCGGCAGAGGATGCCGGAACCGGACCGGGAACGCAGATGGATGCACTCGATTGACCTGTAACGGTTATATGAAGCTTCAGGAATCGCGAAACACAGGCCACGCCTGGTCTGATGCACGGTTGGAATATCGTTTTTTTGTTTTGTGAATGATCAGGCGGCGGTTTGGTATTCGGCGTAGGCAGTCTGTCGTTTCGAGGCGAC
>JBDOMX010000209.1:0-3792 GCA_039831615.1 Planctomycetaceae bacterium | reverse complement strand
ATGGGGATGAAGTTGGCGTGGCCGGACGTCATGACCCGGATTGTCGTCGGGGTTTTCCGTGGAAGCAGGACCGTCAGGACCGACAACTGTTCGACTGGTATCAGCAGTGCATTCAGTGGCGCAGGCAGGCGGCCGCATTTCGTCGGGGGTCGGTAAAGATCACAGCGGTCGCTGACGGCACGATCCTGATGACATCTGACGGAGACAGACAGGTCGCGGGAGTCTTCAACACGAGGACGCATCAGGCCACTGTTGATCTGTCGGTGCACTCAAGCCTGACCGGGAACGTCACTGTTCCCGGTCGAACAGCCCTCGTGACCGGCTTGTAGTCGGCAGGCTCACGTTGCGCTGTCAGTCTGATGAGTCCCGTGTCGCATACTCACTCACGCGACGGGTTCCGTCCGAGGTCGGCTGGCCGGATTCAGCGGAAATCGGATAGCGATAGAATCCCTGACCTGATTTCACACCCAGATGTCCCTCCTCAACGTACGACAGCAGCAGCTTCCTGTTGCGGCGGAAGGTCGGGTCGAGTCGAGGGATCTGCAGCAGCCTTTTGCACCAGAAATCATTGATCGACAACATTGTGTCCAGTCCGATGCGATCCATCAGGCCGAACGGGCCTGCCTCCGCCTTGAGGCCCCCCTTGAACGCCTGATCGATTTCCTCGGGCGAAACGACTCCCTTCGCCGCGATGGACATTGCTTCGCGAAAGACTCCAAACAGGAATCGGTTGACGACGTATCCTCGATATTCGCGGTCGAAGACAATCGGATGCTGACCAATCGCCAGGGCGAATTCGCGAAGGGTTTCGACAATGCCAGGTGCGGACAAATTGCCTGGCATCACATCAACGACGTTGGAATCCCAGACGTTCGGGTGAAAATGCAGCGCTGCAAATTGCTTCGGTCGCCGTGAATGCTTTGCCAGTTCGCCGGGCAGCAGCGTAGACGTGTTGGTCGCGAACAGCGTATGAGTCGGACACACCTTGTCGAACTGTGCGAACACGCGGCGCTTCAACCAGACGTCTTCCGGTACCGACTCAATCAGCAGATCAATGTCTTCCGCCGCAGCTGTCGGGTCGGCGATCCATTCAATGCGGCCAATGGCATCGTCCGTCGTGGATGGATTCAGATTCAGATCCTGTGTCATTTGTGCGGCGAAGTTCCGGAGTGAGGTCCGGCCACGTTCGAGATGTTCCTCAGAGACGTCATTCAGAACCACAGGAAACCCGTGCACGGCGCACTGCAGACTGATCTGCTGCCCCATTGTCCCGGCCCCCACGACGAGCACACGTTTGATTGAATCGAAAGACATAAGTCACTCTTGCAGACTCTGGAGAACCGGATGTTCCGACGAAAGGCATCACGGTTTTCGATGTCGATCTTTATCGGGCGGCTCAGGCGAATCAATGGATATGTCAGCAGATTATGCGGACGACAGAGACGCTGTTCGGGTTGGGCGACACCGGCATGTGGAAATCGGTGACCGGGACACACCGTTTGAGCAGCGTTGTTGCTTTTTTGTAACACACCTGCCCGGATTCTGAATCCTGGATCGATGCAGGTGATGAGGATCTTATTTTTGACGCAGGAGGTCGGCATCGACCATTTGCCTGAAGAACTGAATCAGTGACTCTTCAAACGGGCGATACACCAGTTCCAGCTCACGGATGCTCTTGCTGTTGTCCGCACGGAAGGGAAGACCGACGTTCCGTGACACCAGTTTGCGAGTCATCGTTTTGTCGACGATCGGGCCAATCAGCCAGAGTAGCCATTTTGGCACCGACTTGCGTGGAAACGGCCAGCCATCACCGAATTTATTGCGGAGTATTCGACCGATTTCCACAAAGCTGGTATCGGCGGCGGATACCAGGTACCGACCGCTGGCAGACGGCGTGAAAGCCGCCTTGATATGGGCTTCTGCGACGTCTTCCACATCCACTGCCCCGATGCCGAAATCGGGCACTCCCGATTTCATCGTACCGTCTCCGAATTTCCTCATCAGCGCGAAGGAAGCGGACGTCGCGTGCGGACTGATTCCTGGTCCGAGGACCATGGACGGATTGATCGCAATCAGGTCCCAGCGATCCTGCGACTCGGCAATTTTCCAGGCTTCTCGTTCGGCCAACTGCTTTGAGAAGGAATATGGCTGGTGGGTGAGTGACGAAGACGTGTTCCAGTCGGCTTCACTGAATTTGCCGGTCTTTGCTGACTCCACATCGGCCGTATCACCATAAATTGCCGCGCAACTGCTGGTGACCACGATTCGCTTGACTGATTCTTTCCGGCAGCCTTCTTCAAGAACATTGCGAGTTCCCAGCAGCGCAGGGTCCACCAGGTCGCGCTGCGGATCATTCACGGAGAGGTGACACGGCGACGCAGTGTGAAAGACCAGTTCACACCCCTGCATGGCCGGCCCGTACGAACCGGTTTCGAGCAGATCAGATTTGAAGTAGCGGATCGTGCCGGAGGTGCTTTCGGCGAGTGCGTTCAAATACTTTAGTTTTTCAGAGTTGCCGGGGTCGCGGACGGCAGCGTGCACCGTGAATCCGTCTTCCAGCAGTCGCTTAACGATATGGCCGGCAACGTATCCGGTGGCCCCCGTCACCATCACGGGCTGAGTCCTGTCAATGTGCTTCATTGCTTCACCTTTGTGGAATCTGCATGCACTTGTGGCTGTCGATCTGCAGCAGCGTGCAGGATATTAACTGGCCATTCGCGAGGATATGACCGGGCGGGAAAGACGGTCGCATGAGTTGCTGACGATGACCGCAAAGGCACTACTGCTGCAGATTTTCTTTGACCCACAGACACTCCGGAAAAAGCAAAGCCGCCATGCCGACGATCGGGATCAGCTATCAGTGAAATGTTCCACGCAGCCGTCGCAATCGATCTGTCGGACGAAGGCATGGATTACTCCTCGCGGTAGAGATCCCGCATTTGTTGCGCAACGGACTCCCACGCGGCAGCCAGCTGACTGGTCATGTCTGGATTTTGATCTGACAGATCTTGCTGTTCCCCCCGGTCATTCGCGAGGTGATACAAGGCCCATGGATCTCCTTTGGCAGCAACCAGTTTCCAGTCACCCTGCCGAAAAGCCCTGTGACCTTCGTGCATCCACCACAACGATTCGTGAAGTGTCGAATCAGCAGCAGCAAACGCCGGCAGCAGACTGGTCCCCGGAGCACGAGGAACGAGCTTTCCGTGCACCTCGGCCGGTCGGTCTGCGCCCGCAATCTCCAGAATGGTCGGAACAATATCGATGACATGGCCGATGGCGTGACGAAACTCATTCCGCTGTCCGATTCCCTGCGGCCAGTGCGCGATCAATGGTGTCGAGATTCCACCTTCGTGGACCCATGTCTTGTGGCGGCGAAACGGCGTGTTGCATGTTGTCGACCAGCCGGGGCCAAGACACAAATACGTCTCTGCTGAACCTGGTGGAGCCGCCGGATCGTGCCCGTCCCCTCTCACCATGATCTCCGCGCTGGCTCCGTTATCAGACAGGAACAGAATCAGGGTGTTTTCCAGCGCCTGCATGGCACGTACCTGAGAAATGATGCGTCCGATCTGCTGATCCATGCGGTCGACCATAGCGGCGTGAATGGCCATCTTGTCCGCCTGAAACCTATGCTGTTCTTCAGTGAGTTGGCTCCATGGCAGCGGCCGGTTGATTTCTCCGGAACCCAGAATCTGCAGGTGTTTTTGAAAGTCATACGGCGGGCCGAGATCACGTTCCACTGCCGACAGGAGCACTGCCGGGAAACCAATCTGCTGCTGACGATCTGCTCGG
>JBDOMX010001055.1:0-3795 GCA_039831615.1 Planctomycetaceae bacterium | reverse complement strand
TTGGAGCATTCAAACTGGCGGAAAGCGCCATTGCCAGCGCATTCCTTGTATCAACCGGATCGATGATGCCGTCGTCCCACAGCTGCGACGTGGAGTAATACGCGGACGACTCGCGTTGATAGGAGGCCAACACGGGATCGCGAATCTCGTTGATTTCATCCTGCGACAATGATCGGCCCTCACGTTCGAGCTGACGGATCTTAACGTCCGCCAGGGTATTGGCTGCCTGTTCGGCCCCCATGACGCCAATTTGATGATTGGGCCAGGTAAACAGGAAACGCGGATCATAAGCTCGACCACACATGCCATAGTTCCCGGCGCCGAACGACCCGTTGACCATGACGGTCAGCTTCGGGACCTCACTGCATGAAAGGGCGGTGATCATTTTCGCGCCGTCCTTGCAGATGCCTCGGGACTCCGCCTCGCTGCCCACCATGTACCCGGTGATGTTTTGCAGAAAAATCATCGGACACCGGTTGTGATTGCACAGCTGCATGAAGTGCGCTCCCTTCAACGCGCTGTCGTTAAACAACACACCATTGTTCGAAATAATTCCCACTTTCATTCCCCACAACCATGCGTACCCACAGGCGAGGGTGGTCCCATAATCCGGTTGATATTCGTGGAACAGACTGCCATCGAAGATACGTGCGATCACCTCGCGCATGTCGAATTGAATTTTGATGTCGTCAGGGATGATTCCGTAGAGCTCTTCAGGCGCATAATAAGGCGGCTCAGGCGCTCTGGAGTCGATTGACGTCTTTTCAGTTTGGCACCATTGTTCGACGATTTCGCGTCCGAGCAGGATGGCTTCCTCTTCAGAATCGGCCGCATAGTCCGCAACGCCGCTGACCTGCGTGTGGACGTCCGCGCCGCCGAGTGAATCTGCGTCAATGACTTCGCCGGTTGCCGCCTTCACTAACGGTGGACCGCCGAGAAAGATTCCACCATTTCCGCGGACAATGACGGAATAGTCCGACAGAGCAGGAATGTAGGCGCCTCCGGCCGTGCAATGTCCGAAAACCAGCGAGAGCTGAGGCACCTGCAGTCTGGAAAGTCGTGCCTGATTGCGAAACATCCTTCCCGCCATGTCGCGGTCGGCAAACAACTCCGACTGCAGAGGCAGAAACGCGCCGGCACTGTCACACATATGCACGACCGGCAGGTGGTTCTCAATCGCGATTTCCAGGGCTCGCACGTTTTTCCTGACCGACAGTGGATACCATGCTCCCCCCTTCACGCTGGGATCGTCGGCTCGTACCAGGACCTCTCGCCCACTGACGATCCCGACACCAACCACAGTGCTCGCGGATTTCGAATCCCCGTTGTACTCGGTACAGGCGGCAAGCGAACTCAGCTCCAAAAAAGGCGTTCCCGGATCAAGCAGTAATTCAATGCGCTGACGCACCGGGATCTTCTTCAGCCTTCGCAGTCGTTCGTGATCACGTTCCGGACGGGTGAATCGCGCCACGTCCTGTTTCTCGCGAAATGTAGCGACTCGCTCACGATTCACGCGGTCGAACCTGCGAAACGCTTCGCTGCGGATATCAATGCGGCTGACAATGCGTCTCATTCACCTGAGTCCTTGTGCGGTGGTTCAAGCCGTACGAGAACGGCACCCTTTTCGAAGCTTTCACCCGCTGCATATTTCACCTCTGAAACAATCCCCGCACACGCCGCCCCCAGTTCCGTCTGCAACTTCATGCTTTCAATGACGATGACCGCACTTCCGGTTTCGACCGCCTGGCCGATCTCGACCCGGACTGCCACGACGACTCCAGGCATTGGAGCAGTGATCTCGTGTCCACCGTGCGCCGCCAGGGCCTGTTGGTGCAGTCGGTCCAGCTGTTTTTCGCAGCAGATCTCCAGATCGAATCCGTCAATGTGCACGAAGACCCGGTCTCCGTCGCGGTGCATCAATAGGGAACGGGTCCGTCCCTGTGTCCTGAGAGTGAAACTCCCGGGGCCAGTACAATCCAGAACGGCGCTGTACACCTCACCGTCGAGATCGATCGCAATCTCGTCTGACCGGTAAACCGGCTTGACGCGATGAACCTGTTCATCGACCCGGTATTCATGAACCATATTCAGTTCCGCCAGTTGCCGATCGCCCGGTGCAGTGCAGGGACGGCGTCGGCTGCTTCGATAAAGGAATCATCGGAGAGCGCAGCGGCGAGGACTGCCGCACGGAGCGTCTCTTCGTCCGGCGTCCGGGAGATTTCGTCGGCATGCTCATGCAGAAACCCGGTATGGAGCCTCCCCTGTCGAAATGCCTCGTGATCGACAACACGCGACAGGTAGCCGACATTCGTGGGCACGCCAAGCAGCACGGTTCGATCGAGAGCGTTCTTGATGTGATCGATGGCCGCCGTCCGATTCACGCTGTGCGCACAGAGTTTCATCAGCATGGAATCGAAGTGGGCGGTCACTTCGGAACCCTGATCAACGCCGCTGTCGACACGAATTCCGGCTTCGTCAGGGATTCGTACCAATCCCAGTCGTCCCGTTGCCGGAGAAAACTCGTTCTCCGGAACCTCCGCGCAAATTCGACATTCAATGGCGTGCCCCTTAGCTGCGACACTGTCCTGTTGAATTGACAGTTCATACCCGGCCGCGATGCGAAGTTGCTGCTCGACCAGATCGATTCCAAGCACCAGTTCTGTGACCGGATGTTCAACCTGCAGCCGCGTGTTCATTTCGAGAAACGAAAACGAACCGTCCGGTGCGAGGAGGAACTCGATCGTACCCGCCCCTTCGTAGGCGGCCGCTTTTGCGATACCGACAGCTTCCTGATGCAGTGCTGCCCGCGTAGCCGGCGCCAGGGACGGCGCCGGGCATTCCTCAATCAGTTTTTGGAATCGCCGCTGGATCGAACACTCGCGTTCCAGGAGATGAATACAGTTTCCGTGCTGATCCGCGAGGATCTGAACTTCGACATGTCGTGGCCTTTCAATGTATCGCTCGACGTACACGCGCCCATCGTCGAAATATCGCCGGGCCTCGCTGCGCGCCAGAGCAAGCGCCGAATCGAACTCGCTCCAGGCTGAAACAATGTGCATGCCTTTTCCGCCGCCACCCGCGGCAGCCTTGACGACGATCGGCAGGCCGAGGGCCTGAACCCGGTCGGAGAACGTGGCAGAATGCTCTTCTGCCGTCACGGTGTCTGACACGCTGAAGCCATGCTCCATCACGAATTGTCGCGAATTGATCTTATCTCCCATCAGCCGGAGGCAGGACGCCGAAGGACCGACGAATGTCATTCCTGCTGTTGTGACCGCTTCCGCAAACTCCGCATTTTCGGCCAGAAATCCATAGCCGGGATGGACTGCCTGCACGCCCGCCGCACGGGCCTTTGCAATGATCTGATCTGCGTCCAGGTAAGCGGCCACGGGTTCTTCGCCGGTGAGCTCAATGACTTCATCCGCCGCCCTGGCAGCCGGCGAATGCAGGTCTTCGCGCACGGTTGAGATCACGCTGCGGATCCCAAGATCTCGAAGCGTCCGGGCAATCCGCACGGCGATTTCGCCGCGGTTGGCGATCAGGACACTGTCAAACAGTTGAGTCATAAGGTCCGCTTATCGAAACGCTGCGGTCGATCCACTGCGAGCCTTCGTTCCATTCACAATCCAGACGCGACGTGTGTCGAATGTTTCTGATCATGGCACGGCGACATACACTCCCCCAACATTCTCCGCTGTGCCTGCGGTGGCCTCGATTCTCGCCATGCATCCAGCGGTCCATTCGTGGGTGCGTTCCTCGCAGCACGGCCGGAACCCTTTCACAGTGTCTTCGGTT
>JBDOMX010001049.1:0-3795 GCA_039831615.1 Planctomycetaceae bacterium | reverse complement strand
ACCGACGTCGCAGCGGTCTTTGTCGCGCTGAGTTGGTCGTCGAACCAGTTGGCCATGACCTGCACGTCCTCGTGGATCGTCAGCCAGGCGTGGCCGCCCCCTTTCTTGACGATCAGCTGAGCCGGAACGTTGGCCTTCCTGAGCGCGCGCATCAGCGTCTGCGACTGCTGTAGCGGAACCCTGAAGTCCATGTCTCCGTGAATCAACAGGAACGGCGGGGCGTTCTCGGTGACCTGCCGTGCGGGGCAAAGCTGAACCAGCGATTCCTTCAATTGCTCGTCGTTGAGGACTTCCCCATCGCGCGGGGCCGCCAGGCCCCGCGTTACCCGCGACTTGGGATCGAACGGGCTCCCGCCGTATACCAGGAAATCGGTGGGCGGGAAGAAGACCCCTGCGGCCTGCACGCGAGTGTCGGGCTGGTCTCCCTGGGCATCATCCGGCCTGACCGCCGCCAGGCACGCGAGATGTCCCCCCGCCGAGGCCCCCGTCAGCCCGAGCCGCGCGGGGTCGATCTTGTACTCGGCGGAATGCTGCTTGACCCAGCGGATGCCCGTCTTCAGATTCGCGAGCATGTCGTGTCCGTTGAAGCGGTTAATGGATCCGGGACGGATCGCGAAAACCGTATATCCCCGGCCGCAGAAAATGTCGTAGAACTGCGCCTTCTTGTGGTCGTTGATCTTTCCGCGGTCGGAGTGCCAAGCCCCGCTGGCCACGTCGATGATTGCCAGGCCGTTCGCTCCGCCCGTCGGCGTAAACACGTCCATCAGCAGCCCGACGCCGAATTCCTTCGAGTCGTGGTACACAATGTTCTCGTGCTGCTCATACGGCAGGTCAGCGGCGGCCGAGATTCCGGCCAAAAGAATGCACAGACCAGACGGAGACCATCGACGACGGCGGGTGATCACTGCAGTTCTCCTGGTTGATTCGCGGGAAGGGCCCGGTCGCTTACATTCTGGACGACGACACCGAGGATGGCAACGCACGTAAGCTACCGAAAATCATGCTTGATGCGTCATACGACGAAACGGGTTGCTACGGATTGCCAGTCAAAACGCCAGGCGACACCGCACTGTTGTGCGTGCTGTGCCGCACTGCTTCGAGCGAGGGTCAGAGCAACGTCTGCACCCGGCGCGAAATCGTCCCGAAAAACGTTCCTCAGATGACGGTTGCCGGAATACGTCAGAGTTTCCGGCACAACTGAGCAGTCAGCGCGTCGGCGAGGGAGCGCCTTCGGAAGGTTCGTCCATTCCGAACGGGGACAGTTGCGTCAGAAAACGTGTGTCAGAAACAGGGGCAGTTTTTGTAAGTTCCGTAATCCGCATGAGTTCCTGGGACTTTCGACATTGGCGTCGCTCTTTTTTCTCTTCAGGTTCGAAAACCGGCTCGTAGATTCCTGGAGATTCATGCAAACGTGCAGGTCGCCTCTACCAGGACAGCCTTTGTGTAGAACCTTGGTGGCGATTCTCTTCGCGAAACATCATCCCACGTGCGACGCCACTCGGGAAATGTGGTTCAATGAAAATATTCTGAGTCTGATTGGGTATCATTGCAAGCCAGACACGTCGACCGTGCACTGGCCCTGAAGTCGAAGGGGGGATTGAAGCACGCGATGCAATGCGAACGTTGAGATTGTCCCGATCGAAGAGAGCAGCCACGACATTGGCGTGGCGAAGGAGGCGTCACGTCTGATGGAGAAGATTTAATGCGGTCACTTCTATTGACGATACCGATTGTTTTTGCGGTCTTGTGTTACGCGTCCGGGCGCCCACGAACCGAAGGTGCAAGCGACTCGGGCCTTGCGGTCTCTTACGACGTGGTCATCTATGGCGGCACCTCTGCCGGCACGGTGGCCGCGGTTCAGGCCAAACGCATGGGAAAGACTGCCATCATTGTCCACTCCGGAAAACACCTCGGTGGGTTGACGTCCAGCGGCTTGGGCGCGACGGATATTGGCAACAAACAGGTGATTGGCGGCATCTCGCGCGAGTTCTATCAGCGCCTCGGGAAGCACTACGGCCAGGACGAGGCCTGGACGTTTGAACCTCACGTCGCTGAAGATGCCTACAATAAGATGGTGGAAGAAGCAGGGATTCCGGTCGCCTTCGACGAGCGTCTGGATCTCGTGGATGGTGTCGAAAAACAAAACGGTCGCGTTGTCGCCATCACCATGGAAAGCGGCCGCCGTTTTGCCGGGAAGGTGTTCATCGACGCCACGTATGAAGGGGATCTCATGGCGAAGGCTGGCGTGTCGTACCACGTAGGCCGTGAACCCAACGTCGTGTACGGCGAGACCCTGAACGGTGTCCAGACCAGGAATGCGAAATATCATCAGTTCGCATGCGCCATCGATCCGTATGTCGTCGAAGGCGACATTAGCAGTGGGTTATTGCCGGGAATTCACGAAGGCGGCCCCGGCGGGGAGGGGAGCGGTGACGATCGCGTTCAGGCCTACTGTTTCCGCATGTGTCTCACTAACGCCCCGGTCAATCGCCTGCCATTCCCCAAACCCAAACCTTACGACCCGCTCCATTACGAATTGCTTCTGCGCTATATGAAGGCGGGACACTGGACCGTCCTGAAGTTGTCAACGTCCATGCCGAACCATAAGACCGACACCAACAATAAAGGCGCGTTCGCCACCGATAACATCGGCATGAACTACGACTATCCCGAGGGCGATTACGAGACCCGCGAGCGCGTCATAGAGGAGCACAAG
Organism: Planctomycetaceae bacterium; assembly: GCA_039831615.1. Lineage (GTDB taxonomy): Bacteria > Planctomycetota > Planctomycetia > Planctomycetales > Planctomycetaceae > S139-18. Next base: position 1,079 of record JBDOMX010001049.1, on the reverse strand, counting down.
GATTACCAGCAGGGCTTGATGTGGTTTCTGGCGAACGACCGCCGTGTGCCGCGAGCGATTCAGCACGAAGTGAATCAGTGGGGGCTTCCCAAAGATGAGTTTACTGACAACGGAGGTTGGCCCCATGAACTCTACATCCGCGAAGCGCGTCGCATGACTTCCGATTACGTCATGACCCAGCACGACTGCGAGGGTCGCGCCGAGATCGACGACGCAATCGGCCTTGCCGCCTACACCATGGACTCCCACCATGTGCAGCGCTACGTGAAGGACGGCCGCGTTTGGAATGAGGGTGATGTCGAAGTTGGCGGATTCCCGCCCTATCCCATCGCGTACCGCTCCATCCGCCCCAAACGCAAGGAGTGCGAAAACCTACTTATTCCTGTCTGCGTTTCCGCCTCTCACATCGCCTTCGGCTCCATTCGCATGGAACCAGTGTTCATGGTGCTCGGCCAATCTGCGGCTACCGCGGCCTGCATGGCCATCGACAATGAAACTGCCGTGCAGGACGTGGACGTCGCTGAACTGCAAGACAGGTTGAAAAAAGACGGCCAAGTGTTGGCGCGGAAGCCCTAGCCCCGACGAGTTGGAATTCGAAGTTAGCATTCGGGAGAAACTCCGTGCAAAGTGAGCGATTCCTTTTCGCGTTTGGTGTAGCAATGGGCCCAACAACGCTGCAGCCAAATTCAAGCAGTGGTCAAGCCGAGCCCCTGGCAATCCAAAAAGAAGACAGCATGGTTTGTCATTGGCGAACGGAATGGGGCTTATCGGACGTTCGTCCTGGGCACCCGTCCCAGAATACGGTCCATTGATGAGACAGCGCTAGCGAGCAAGAGTTCACGCGGAACTTACCTCACACACACGCCTGCGAAGGTACGCAGCGTCTCCCGTTAAGTGTGACCTTCCGGCAGGCGTGCAACGGCCGGAATTTCTCGGAAGCGATGGATGAGGAGCCTGGTCTGGTCAAGCGTCAGCCGTGATGCAGCCACGGGAAGCAGCAGGCCGGTTTAAAGCACGTCCAGCGTGCCGTCTCCGCATGCGTAAGCGGGCAACAGGACGGTTGTTGACCGTGGGTTTAA
>JBDOMX010001047.1:0-17115 GCA_039831615.1 Planctomycetaceae bacterium | reverse complement strand
GATTCCGCCGACAGTAATTTTCCGCTCGGTGCTAAAGCAGGCAACCCTTCCTTTTGCTCTCTTCCTTTTGCTCTCTTGATGGAGTTCCTACATGTTAAGAAAATCCCGTGGTCATCGAGGCTTCACCCTCATCGAACTACTGGTGGTGATTGCAATCATCGCCATTTTGATTTCGTTGCTGTTGCCCGCTGTCCAGCAGGCACGTGAGGCAGCTCGTCGGACCCAGTGCAAGAACAACCTCAAGCAAATTGGCCTTGCCGTCCACAATTACCTGGATGTGCATTTAGTCTTTCCACACTGTTCATACGTTGACACCACGGGTCAGGATGCAGGTGTCGATCCATTTACCGACCCGCTGCTGAATTCGCAATGGGCCTGGTCGGCTATGCTTCTTCCATATGTGGAACAAGCCAACATGTATACCGGGTTGGGCGTTGGCAAAATCACGCTTGAGGCGGCAGCCAACGATCCCGTCCGGCGGACGCTCCTGCAGACGCCGCTGAACGTGTTTATCTGTCCCTCGGATACGGAGGAAGGTGTGAATCGAAATCGCCCGTTTCTGGCAAAGGCTGGAGGCGGTCTTGGCAACGGGATGTTTTTGGCAGAAGACCTGGAAATGGCGAAATCCAACTACATGGCCTGCAATGGCAACCGGGACAATGACGGTATATTCATTAGTGGTCACGCACTAAAAACAGAGTTGAGAGACATCACTGACGGCACGTCCAACACAATCCTGATCGGTGAACGCCGAAGTTTAAAGCTTTCGCGGCAAACCAATGCTGATGGTCCCTGGGCAGGTGTCTGGGGGGGGCAGGAGATCACAACAGATGGGATCACCAACGTCTGGTGCCTGGCTGGAAAGACTGAGTATCAGATGAATTCCGGTCTGCACAGCCTTGATCCCAGTGACACCAACGCTGGGGATGAAGCATTGCTCGCATTCAGCAGCCAGCACACCGGCGGCGCTCAGTTTGCGTTAGCCGATGGGTCGGTCCGATTCATCAGCGAGAACATCGAATGGAATGACAGTGCTCTCGACTCCAATGACGTCGGCATCTACCACAACCTCGGCTCGCGAGCTGATGGCAACGTGATCGACGAATTCTGATCGCGAAAGACCATTGCTGTGTGGGCCTTCCATGAATCCCCGGAATCTTCAGGATCTCGGGGATTCTGTGATTATCGTTTCAACTGTCGCGATCAGACAACGGAGAGGGATCATCATGCCCGTTAGTCAACGCTTCTACACGCTGTCGCAATTGCACAGGATGGCGCACGTGGCTGCGGTAATAGTGCTTCTACCGGCGGGATGTGGTTTTTACGACACTAAGAGCGGGTATGAGCAGATGAAGGAAGAGAATCAATCCTTCAGCGATCTGGTCGAAGCAGCCGGTGGGTCGGCGGAAAGAAGACCCATCACTGTACCGGGATTCCAAAATGTTGGCTGGATCGTCGACCTGAGTGGTGCTGAAATCACCGAAGATCTAATTGAGAAAATGCTCGAATACAACAAGAGAGATCCTTTCCTCCAGCTCAACTTAAGTGACTCCACCATTACTGACGAGCAGCTTGCACAACTTGATGCTGGCGATGTCCTGCAGAAGGTCTACACGCTGGACCTCAAGAATACTGGCATCACAGATGCGGGCCTCGATGGCATTTCGAATTTTTACGTTATCCACGAACTCTGGTTGAAGGGAACGCAGGTGACCCTCGAAGCGGTCGAGCGGTTGGGTGATAAACAACTCGCGCAGAAGTATACGCCCAAGCCACTCCGCACCAGGCCGAAGGTTGATATCGAGTAAGATGCTGAACTAAGTCGGCCGGCACGTTACGTCGATGTGTTCGAGTGGACATTGATGGGACTCCTTAGCCCGAGTCCCCGCCGATGGAGGGAATGGGACTGGCTCCGATCGTCGTTGCATTGCCGGCGTGGTGTTGCAATGTAAATCTGATCGGTGCCTGTGATATTTCCGGACAACAGGTTGTTCCGCCGCCAAATGGGGACAGTGGTGAGAAAGCCAGTTAGCGATCCGCACCGCGCGGCAGGGCATCCGGCTGCGTCTCCAACACCTGTATGAGTGCTTCCGTGATCAGCTGATGTCCACCCGCATGCGCATGAGGATTGTCTGGCGCGGGAAGCATTTCGGTGACTTCTCGCCCCTCGGCCCACGAAGAAAGATCGCAGACGACGAACCCGGCGCTGCGAGCGATAGGCAGAATCCGAGCACCGACCGGGCCGCCGGGTGTGGTGGGAATCGGAAGGTAGATCCATACTGCCACGATGTCCCGCGTTTTGCACTCATCAACGATCGATTGATACACCGCCTGCAATAGTTCGTCTTCATGCTGTAGCAACCGACCTCTGATCGCTCCTGGCGCCATTTTCGGATTGATTCCGGCTTTCTTCACCGTTTCCGTCAGGTGCGGAGACGGAAGTTCCAGTCCGTCGGCCACCAACCCACCCAGATGCACTGCCAACGAATTGAATTCGTCCTGATGTGCGAAATAGTAAACAGCATCTGGATCAAATCCGAACACCTGACGCTGTATTCGCACCAGGCGATGGCTTGCCCACTGCTTCCCAACACCAAAATTCAGCGTCTCGTATCTGGATGTTCTGTCAGAAGTCCTGGCATTGAGCCGCGTCTCAAGCAGCCGGCTGAACACCTCATCGTCTCGCACCCCATATCCCATCACCACGCTCGATCCCACACAGGCAATGCGAATCGTTCCTGGCGATTTGTGGAGTGTGATGTCTCGGTCACGCATTCCAAAACGGTTAATCGATGTCGGATTACCGTCGAGTTCAGTCCTGACGCCGGGAATCAACTCGACTAATTGATACGCATCTGCCCTTCGCGAGACCCTGGCGAAACCCTCAGCCTGAGATCGCAGCGACTCGTTCTTTGGAGAGATGGCCGCAATCAACGCTCCGGCCTGAAGGCCAGGGGCGTTTAAATCCTCGTAGTAACCCTGAAGCTGGTCCAGAGCGTCACCGGCCGACGTGTTCGTGCGAAAGTCGGCAATCGCCGAGCTCAAATCCGGTCCGAGCATGTTTCCGAACGAGGGCAGCGACACAGTGAGCACCAGGCCGAGGCCCACTACATGCAATGCCGCCTTGTCCCGAAAGGGCAACGCCGGTCGGCGCCAGCCGGTTGCGATTTTGCGGGTCCAAATAACACCGATGATCGTGCCGGTGATGACGAAGGCCAGCATCCACATCAGCACGACCACCAAACCGCTTGCCGCTCCAGGTCGGTGAATCGCACCGCGAACCAGTGCCGGAAAAGTCGGTTCGGTCCAGAAGGCCCAAAACAGGCTGACCAGTGCAAACATACCAACCGTGCGCGCTGCGAGACTCACGGCGGCCGGCCACAATCGGGGTTTTCTCGACGGCCGCCGCCGTGCATCGAGCACAGCGTTGGCGGCGACACATAACCCCGCCACCAGCCACAATGCGGCGTCATTCGCCGTCACCGGAAAGCTACCGAGCAACCAGTACATCTGCCACGAATGCAACAGCCAGGTACAAAGAAACACGAAACACACGCCACTGGTGGTTGCCGCAGCCAGGGACGAGCCGCGACGGCGGACCGCATAGAACATGGGGAAGAAAAACACCCGCGACATGAAGTCTTTCCAGTAGATGTTGATTCGTCGCCAGATGTCGGTGAAGCTCGACGCCAAAAAGAAACAGTGATGGGTTCGCGGCAGGTCAAACCCATACAAGTGCAGCAGGCCGGTGATCAAATGAAACTGTCCGGACACGTGGAGGTACAGAGCATAATTCGTCACCATGAACAGCGCGATGTGCGGAATGTCATACAGCTCATACGGCCTTGGAACCAGGTGCGAGCTGATGTAGCGATAGAGCAGTAAGTGTGACAACCCGCACACGATCCATGTGATTCCTCGCTGATAAACATCCCAGTTATTAGTACTCAGCCGCGTTTCACGGAACGTCTTGAAATCCACGACGGGAAACAACGGGAAACAAATGTTTGGCAGCATGAAGAAGTATGACACCGATTCGGCCCAGCCAGGTTGCTTTACAGCGGTTCTGTTGGAATACACATAGACGATCAGCCGAAACATAAACATCGAACCCAATACAGGCCAAATCGGATGCGGCCATTGAGTGCGACAGACAACGAGCAAGGTGGCGGCCAACACGAGCAGACACATTCGCAGACCGAACACCACTGGCAGGTAACAGATCCCAAGGAGCGTACCTCCAATGGCGAGCAAACTGATTCCGTTCGACGGTCCAAGCACGAATGGGATGCAGGCCACCGACAACACCGCGAAGAAGCCCAGTCGAAATTGTGGTGGCAACCACGCGTGTACCGCGAATCCGCCAATCATCACGCACAATACCGGAAGAAAGTGATGGTGGCCCTCGATATCGAACAGTCCGACGATCCCCGCCACAATTCCAAGCTGCACCATGACAAGCAGGAAACTGGCAGCGCGGCCTGGCGGGCGGCAATCGCCCGCCTTTCCATCACCGAAGGATGATGGCTGGGAATCGTTGTGCCCGGACATCGGCGCGGTCACCTCAGAGTGGCGTCCGGGCGCCGGTGAAAAAGTGATGTGCTGGAATAGAACAGGCGATTCATGGAGAGAGTACGATTGCGACTCGCTCGATCATGATTTGGTCCTCTGGTTTGCCGCAAACCGTGAGAGTGACTCGACAGTAGGATGATCCTCGAGCGGGTTGCTTTGGAATCGAAATCCCAGCCAGTCTTCCAGGCCAGCGACGATGGTGACAACCTGCATTGAATCGACTCCGTACGAAAGAATCGGCCGGTCCGATTGGATTCGATCAGGACTCATCCCTAACTCGCCGGCAATCATTTCGACGAGCCAGTCCTCGATCTCTGTAACGGAGGGTGTTGCCTGGGGAGGCCGGCTCTCGCCTGATGACTGGTCTTGCATGCGCGATAAGATTCGTCGGCTCTGTACAGATTGTGGTATGGGTTCGGTTCCAAAAACTAACGAGTGCCGTTTGAAAACTCCAGTCGCCGAGCCGTAAACTGAACGAGAGTGTGCATCGGATCGTTGGAGGGTGTGTTAAAACTTAAGGAAACAGGTGCTCCCTTCTCCCGAGCGGGGGAGAAGGTGGCCGAAGGTCGGATGAGGGCCTGTCGCGTCTCTCCAATCTAACCCTCACCTGCCCTTCGGGCATCCTCTCCCATGGCAAGGGGAGAGGAGCAGGATGCTGTTCCTCCACATGTCGCCCCAATTGACGGATTCACCCGGAAGAGACCAATTCAGTTTGTGCATCCATCGTCGAACCGTCAGACAATTCCGGGGAGATTCAATGTGATGCGGTGATCAGGCTTTCTGGTCCAGATGCGAATGCAGAATTCCAATGGTCCGCTGATCCGGATTGAAATTCAGGACTTCAGTGAGACGTTGCTCTGAAATCATCGTCTGCGCTTCTTTCGGTCTGCGGTCTTGGTTCTCCGGTTGAGAAAATCTCCCCGGCACATGGTCACGGCTGTGCATTTGCTGGCAACGAAGACTACCACTCCGGTAAGCTCGTCTGCAGAAATGAATATGTAAGTGTGCCGTGGACTTTAGTTTCGTGCGAGATCCGTGTGATACGTTTTCTGGTGCTTCAATTCAGCTCGATTGTCCTTGTTACCTGTTGCGAGAGTATGGCATCCGGCCAGGCGACGTCGCAGTGGTTCCGGATTATCGCAATCGATGAGAATACAGGACGCGGCGTACCCATGGTGCGATTGAACCTGGATGCCGGTTCGATGAACTACTACACCGACAGTCACGGTGTCATCGCATTCCATGAACCTGGGCTAATGGGAAAGCGGGTTTACTTCAAAGTCGAAGGACACGGCTACACAGTGGAACCGAACGAACACGGCGAGCAGGCAGTGTGGCTGAAACCCACTTCCGGGGGAGACGCTGTCATTCGATTACAGCGCCGCTGGCCAGGCCAGCGACTGTATCGCATCACTGGTCTCGATCCCTGGTTCCATAGTCGGCGCCTGGGAGACCCGCTTCCGATCGATCGCTCGCCTCTGCAGGCAGGAGTTATGGGCCAGGACAGTGTCTTTGTCACGACGTATAAGCAGCAACTCTTTTGGTTTTGGGGTGACACGTTCACGCCGGGCTCCATTCCATACGACTCCAACCACGAGGTCACTGCTGCCACAACACCAGTTCCTGGAGATTCCGGTCCGGACCCTGATGTGGGCATCGTCGTTGACTACTTCAAAGACAGGAATGGATATTCGAAGAAGATGATTGCGCCGGAGGACGGTGGTACGATGACGTGGCTTGACGGCCTCGTGTCATTGACCGATCAGACAGGACAGGAACACCTGTTTGTGCACTATATGCAGGTGCGTCGGCTGCCCTTCGATGCAACTGTCCCCAAAGAACAGATCGATCATCCTCTGGGAATGTGGTGGCCGGACGACCATCGCGCAGACTACATTGCTTTAGCTCGACTGAAGGAGCAGGGAAACACCGCAATGATCCAGGAATACAGGAAACGGATAGCCGGCACGAAGAAACGGTATGCCCGAGTCTCTCGTGGGTTGATGGAATTCAGCGATGAGGACGAATACTTTCACAAGGTGACGGAGTTTCCCCTGCGCGAAGCTGATGAACTGCACGTGGGCGGGCACGCATTTCGAGTACACGATGACGGGACGGAATACATCTGCTACTCCGGGTTGTTTCCCAATCGGCGTGTTTCGGCGACCGTAGAATCAATCATGAACATCGATTCCTACGCGTCATTCACGTGCCTGAAGCAGGGGACACGGTTCAGCAAAACCAGTCCGGACCTCGACCGTCGCCAGGATGGTTCACTGAACTGGCAATGGAAACTGAACACCAGCCCGATTGGGCCGGACGAACAGAAGACTCTGGTCGACGGCGGCCACATTCGCCCTGAGGAACGCTGGATTGTTTTTCGAGACGTTGAATCCGATCGCGAAGTCAGGACGCAGCACAACACGATCAAATGGAATCCATACCGACAGCGTTACGCAGGGATTTTTAGCGAAGCGACCGGCTCACTGGGCAATGCGTGGTATGCCGAGGCCGACACCGCTGCTGGTCCCTGGGTTTACATGCAGAAGATCGTCAGTCACAACGGCTTTACGTTCTACAACCCGTGCCATTTTTTCGACAAGCACGAGGGGCGGGAAGTGTTCGTGGAAGGAACGGTCACTCAGTGGTTTGGAACGTCCGACCAGCCAGCTATGCCGCGGTATCAGTACAATCAGGTGATGTACAAGTTAAACCTGGAAGAATCGCGTCTTGTCATGCCGGTGGCCGTGTATCACCTGCAAAGTGATCGGCGGTACGTCACTGCGAATGATCTTCCTGATCACTACGTCGGAGACCTGGCCCCTGTTTTCTTCGCAGCGGACCGTCCCAGGAAGAACACGATCCCAGTTTACAGAAGCATCGTTGAAGGTCAGACATTGCTGACAATACAAGAAGCGAACAACGAACTGGCATTCTATGCGGAGCCTGCCGACGCAGAGGATCACGGTCCATGGACCGTTCCGCTGTTTGAGTTTCAAAATACGGTTGACGGCTCCAAATGGTACTCCGTGACGTCGAATCCGGGTCCGCAGTACGAGCAACCAGGCCAGCCGATTTGTTTCGTGTGGACAAATCCTTCCATCGTTGAGACGGCGCGGTTCAGTCGATGAAGTCATTCTGCACAGTACTCAGTGAAGCCGCCGCGGCACATCCTGAAAAGCGACTGTTCATTTTTCCAGAGAACAGATGGCGAGGTGAAGAGTATCTCACCTACGGCGGCCTCGCTTCAGGAGCAGCTGCGGCTGCTCAGGTCCTCACAGAATTCACACATGTCGGCGACCGGGTACTGTTGATGTTTGCGACCGGCAATGCATTCTGGGAAAGCTTTATGGGTTGCCTTGCGCGCGGCGCTATTGCCGTGCCGTTGAACATCCCAAATCTCAATCGAGTCAGTGAGGAACTGGATCAGGTATGCAAAGACTGTAATCCCGCCGCACTGCTGATGGACGACAAAACGGCAGAGCTGCTTCGAAAACGAGCGGACAAACATCCTCTACTGAGCAAAATACCGGTCATCACTCCCAATAGCTGGCAGGAGAGCCGAGCCGGTTTCAACAGTAAATCAGTGAATGAAAATCAGATCGCGTTTCTGCAATATACGTCCGGATCAACTTCGAACCCGAAAGCCGTTCAGGTATCGCACGGCAATCTTTTCACGAATTCTGACATGATTCAGGATCAGATGAGAATCCGGACTGCAGAGGATCTTGCGGTTACCTGGCTACCGCACTATCACGACATGGGACTTGTTGGCGGTTATTTGGGAACAATGTTCGCACGCATTACCAGCTGGTGCCTGCAGCCGGAAGACTTTGCACTTGAGCCTGCCAAATGGCTGCGACTGATTTCCCAACATCGTGGAACAGTATGCGGCGGTCCGGACTTTGCGTATCGAGCGTGTGTCGACAAGGTCAAAGACGAACAATTGGAGAACGTTGATCTGTCGAGTTGGCGAGTTGCATTTGTTGGTGCTGAGCGAATCCACGCGGACACCATCAGAAGATTTACCGACAGGTTCTCATCATACGGATTTCGTCAGAAATCATTCTTTCCATGTTACGGGCTCGCAGAAGCAACGCTCATGGTTTGTGGCGGTCCGACTGAGTCCGTTCCGGAGATTCGGAGCGTCAGTGCCGACGCACTCATGCAGGACAAACTACTGCCACCAACGTATGAAGCCGATTGCACGGAATTGGTCAGCAGTGGGCAAACCTTCGATGGCTGTGAGGTCATCATTCTGGATACTGAATCGGACGAACCTTTGCCGGACGATCGAATCGGTGAAGTCTGTGTCGCAGGGGACGCAGTGACCTGTGGTTACTTCAACGATGATGAGGCTAACAGGACCCTCTTTAAAAATACTCAGATCAACGATCAATCCCTGAAATTGCTGCGAACCGGGGATCTCGGATTTCTCTCGAACGGTGAATTGTTCATCACAGGCAGATCCAAAGAGCTTATTATCATTCGGGGGAGAAATTTCTATCCGGATGACATTGAACAAAAAGCCAGCATTTCACATGAGGCACTGTCGCCTGGCGGTACCGTCGCTTTCTCAACTGAACTCCATGGGGAAGAATCACTCGTCATTGCAGCTGAGCTTCGGCGAACGGCGATCCGCACGGAGAATCCGGAAACAATCTTTCCTGCGATACGGCATCAGATCGTCGATGCGTTTGGAGTGAGCCCAGCCGCGATCATCCTGCTGCGAACAGCTTCAATCCCACGAACGAGCAGTGGAAAGCCCAAACGAATGCTCGTACGCGAACGATTCATCAATGGAACAATCGACGGCGTGTGCGACGATCGCGACCTGAAATGACCGTGGACAGTATTTCAACGAGCGTCAAACGGGGGACTGGCTCACTGCATAAGCCAAATTCATTACTACTCGTTTCCGCGCGGAGGCAATGTGCCTTTCCCCATTTGACAGCGGCACCTTTTGAGGAATCTCTGCGATTCTTAACGCAACACACATTCCTCGGTCCCAAACTCCGGTTTGGGACCGCATATCCGCGTCGCTGTGAAATCACGGACGTTTCGGTGTCCGCACGTTACGCAGAGCTTCGATCAGCAACAAAGGGGTCGGGAGTCTTTTCCTGATGAAGAGGATTGGACAGTGGACTCTGGACTCCGAGGGCAAACACCAGCTCGACGCAATCCTGTGTCTGAGGAAAAGACTCCCGACCCCTTTGTTGTTACGACTTCCCCGCCAGAGACTGCTGAAACCACTTCACCAGTTCCATCGAAGCCCTTTCCGCATCCTCGCCCTGGAAACCGTGCCCTGCATCTTCGAAGACGATCAATTCCGATGTTACGTTTTGTTTTTCAAACGCGGCGTGGATGTTTTTGCTGTGTTCGTATGGCACCAGATCATCCTTTTGCCCGACCACCAGCAGTGTTGGTGGATCGTCCGACGACACGTGCTCCAGTGGCGAATACGTCTTCGCCTCTGCCAGCGACAGATTCAATGCCGGGTATCGATCGTATGCAGGCAGATGATTCGGTGCTGCATGCACCATAATCTGCAGATCCGTGGGAGCCACATAGGCCACGACGGCATTGACGCGATCACTGACTCGCAGGACCGGATCCTTTGCTTTCGGATCGCCGTCGTCGGACGCAGTCCCAAGGACCAGCGAAAGGTGTCCACCCGCGCTGCCGCCGTAGACGCCAATTCGTTGCGGATCAATGCCAAACTGTTCCGCGTTGAGTCGGATGTAACGAACGCTGCGCCGGACATCGCTGACAGCTTCCGGAATACCAAACTTGGGACTGCTGCCATGACGTACCGCGAAGACGGTAAACCCAGCGTCCGTCAATGGCTTGAATCGTGATGCCGCCTGCTCCGGTGGCGCCCAGCCGGAATACCAGCCACCACTCACCATAAACAACACGCCGGCTCCGTTGGCATCTGTGGCAGGCGTGAAGACATCGAACGTCAGGGCCAGACCAAATTTGTGCCCGTAAACCACGTCCGGAGTAATCTGGACATCTTCTGCCTGAACTTGCTGTGGCAGCAGGACGGCGACTACCAGGGTCAGGAGAGCGGGAACTCGAATCATGGGATGTCTTTCGTCGTTAGGATTGGGTGATTCCGGGGCGTGTCCGCGACTGCAGTCATGACAGCAATTCGCGAACCACTCTTCCGTGAACATCCGTGAGACGAAAGTCTCGCCCCTGAAAGCGGTATGTCAGCCTTTCATGATCCAGGCCGACGAGATGCAGGAGGGTGGCGTGCAGATCGTGGACATGCACCGGATCGGTCACGACATTGTAGGAAAAGTCGTCTGTCTCACCGTAAGTCATGCCCGGTTTTATCCCTCCGCCGGCCATAAACTTGGTGAAACAGCGAGGGTGGTGATCCCGGCCCCACGTCCCACCGGAGACATCACCCTGAGCATATATCGTGCGTCCGAATTCGCCACCCCAGACAACCAGCGTATCGTCCAGCATTCCTCGTTCTCTGAGGTCCTGGATCAGCGCCGCTGTAGGCTGATCGACGTCACAGCACTGTTGACGGATCTCGCGCGATAAGTGCTCATGCTGATCCCAGCCCATGTGAAACAGCTGGGTGAATCTCACACCACGTTCGGCCAGTCGCCGTGCCAGCAGGCAGTTGAACGCAAACGTCCCCGTCGTGCGCGAGTCCGGACCATAGCGTTCGAAGACATGTTGCGGTTCGTCGGACATGTCCAGGAGGTTCGGGACCGACGTCTGCATTCGGTAAGCCATCTCATACTGCCTGATGCGAGTGAGTGTTTCCGGATCATTGTACTCGCCGGCAAGTTGCTGATTCATTGCCGCCAGATCGTCGAGAAAACCGCGACGTTGTTCTGGCGACGTTCCGGAGGGATTGGAAAGGTACAGGATGGGATCACCGGTCGATCGAAACTTCACGCCCTGATGCCTCGACGGCAGAAACCCGGCCCCCCACAAGCGGTTGTACAGTGGCTGCACCATCTGTCGTCCGGTCCCCTTGGAGGCCATGACGACAAACGCCGGCAGGTCGGAACACTCGCTGCCCAGACCATAGGACAGCCATGCTCCGGCGCTGGGTCGGCCTGCAAGCTGCGAACCCGTCAGAAAGAATGTGATGGCCGGATCATGATTGATGGCTTCGGTGTGCATCGATCTCACGATGCACAATTCATCAGCGACGTTCTGAAGATGAGGCAGCAGGTTGGAAATCCTCGCCGCCGATTCCCCACACGTGGAAAACTCAAAGGGAGATTTTGTGACCCGCAGCCTCTTCTGAAAGGCCGTCATTCCGGTGAGTCTCTGCCCGTTGCGAACGGAATCCGGCAACTCGGACCCATCAAGCTCGCCGAGTAATGGCTTGTCGTCGAACAGATCCATTTGTGACGGGGCACCCGATTGAAACAAATAGATAATCCGTTTCGCCCTGGGTGTAAAATGCGGCTTTGGAGCGCCAGCAGTTTCGGCTGCGACTGGCGTCAACGGACCGGGCAGAGTCGCCAGTGCGGCCGATCCAATGCCTGTCCCGCCCCGACGAAGCAGGGCTCTCCGGTTCAGATGCAATTGGTGTTCAACGAAATCATTCATTGGAGTGTTGTTCCACGCACCGGACGGGTTGATGCCGCAGCGACCCACTACTGTTTGCTAATCACTTCATCCAGATTCAGCAGCATGAGGGCAACCTGAGTCCACGCCGCATGCTCCACAGGATCATGGTTTCCCGCCACCGGCGACTCGCCGTGAGTCAGCAACTCCTGCGCGGCATGAGGGTCTTCCGAATACACCGACACATGCCGCTCCAGAGCCCGCGTCAGGATCTTATTTTCTCCCTCTGTTGGCCGCCGGCTGGCCACGATTTCCATCGCGAGATTCAAACGTCCGGAGGTCGTCGGCCCGCCGTTCGTCAGGATTCGATGAGCCAGATGTCGCGACGCTTCAATATAGGTCACACCATTGAGCAGATTCATGGCCTGCATGGGGGTATTCGTGATCTCATTCCGCACGCTGCAGATTTCGCGACTGCCGGCATCAAAGACGGACATATTCGGTGGCGGAATCGCTCGTTTCCAAAACGTGTAGAGAGACCGACGATAGAGTTTGTCATCGTGATCCTGGGTAAACCTGTTCGTGTTGTACCACTCCTTCACCAATAACAGGTTTGACACATCACTCCACAGTCCTGGCGGCTGGTACGGTTTCACGGACGAGCCGCCCAACGTGGAGTTCAGGAGACCGCTGAAAGCTAATGCCTGATCACGAATGAAATGTGGCCGCAGTCGAAATCGTGGTCCGCGAGCAAGCAGGCGATTGTCCGGATCACGTTCGTTGAGTGCGGATGTGGATTGGGACGACTGCCGGTACGTGGCAGAGCTCACAATCAATCGTTGAATGTGTCTGACGTCCCAGCCGGACTCCATGAATTCGACCGCCAGCCAGTCCAGCAGTTCCGGATGAGACGGCCATTCCCCCTGCGCACCAAAGTCTTCCGTCGTTTTCACCAGCCCCGTGCCGAAATACATCTGCCAAAAGCGGTTGACGGTGACTCGGGCCAGCAAGGGATGCTCACGCGTTGTCAACCATCGCGCCAGACCGAGTCGATCACGAGGTTCGCCGGGCGGAAATGGAGGCAACACAGCAGGTGTATCGCGCCGCACCTGCTCACCTCGATTGGCGTAGCTGCCGCGCACCAGCAGATGGGCCGGCCGGACGTCTTCGCGTTCGGCCATGACCATCACCTTCGGGAATGTCCTGCGCAAAGCGGCAACGTCTTTTTCGACTGCTTTCACTCTTTGTCCATGAAAGTACGTGTACAGATTCCGGTGGTCGTCTTCCGTGCGATCATCGACCGTCCGAGTCAACACTTGATACACGTTCGGCGGAACACTCCTGCGCGCCTTCACTTCGAACGAAAACAGCTGGATGAACGACGCGTTAGACAGCTTGATGCGGATTTCGTTGGAGCCTTTTCTTAGCGGCAAGATCACCGGCTCAGGATCGGGAGTGTTTTTTCGACCCTCCAGTCGCCTGATGATGACTTCGCCGTTGACACGAATCTGCAGAGCGTCACTGGCGGAAATGAGCGTATCGAGCTGTATATCATACGGAACGTCGAAATTGCGGTGCAGATAGTACGTGGTGAATTCGCCACCGACATTGTGATGCGGACCGTCGACCCAGTCCGGCTTCGGCTGCCATTGCAACGTTCCGTGCTGTGCCTTGAGGTCCACCCCGGCATCCGGCAGGAATGAGAATTCGAACCCGGATTTCTTCGAATCCTGGGGATGAGGAAATGGACCGATGAGCTGCCATGACGACACGCCCAGCGGCAATTCAGCTTCCGTCTCCATTTGCCATTCATTGAACGCTCTTGCTTCGGCTGCGGAGTCGTCGAGCGAACGGCAGGATTTCAATTCTTCGAGCTGCGTCCGGACTGCTGACAGAGCTGCCCGACCTTCCGGTGGAGGGTATTCGATGAACGGTTTACAAAATCCGAAGCGAGACTGTTGATCAATTCCGTCGTCATCATTGTTATTTAGAAACGCATAGAATTCGTAGAATTCCCGTTGCGTGATCGGATCGTACTTGTGGTCGTGGCATCGAGCACACCCGATTGTTGTCCCCAGAAACAGCATGCCGACGGTTTCCAGCCGGTCAATGGCATACTCGACAAGGAACTCGTCCGAAATCGATCCCAGTTCCTGATTAATACGATGATTGCGGTGAAAGCCCGTGGCAAGAATCTGCTCCTGAGTCGCGGCCGGCAATAAGTCGCCGGCCATCTGTTCACTAACGAACTGGTCGAACGGCATGTTCTCGTTGAAGGCGTTGATGACCCACGTGCGCCATGGATACATGGAGCGCCCGTAGTCCTCCTGATAGCCACTGGTGTCGGCGTAGCGGGACGCTTCCAGCCACGGCAATGCCATGCGCTCCCCGTAATGCTGTGACATCAGCAGGTTGTTGACAAACTGTTCGTCCGCCGTGGCGCCGGGATCGCCGGTGAACTCGGCCACGACGCCGGGTGCGGGTGGCAGGCCGGTGATGTCGAGCGACCAGCGCCTCGCCAGCGCATGGCGAGGCGCTTCCACGGAGGGCGTGAGTCCCTCTTTTTCCAGTTTTGCCAGGACAAAGGAGTCGATAGCGTTTCTCGGCCACCCAGTCTGCGCCACGTCCGGCAGATCAGGACGTTGAGGAGAGAGATAGGCCCAATGTTTTTCCCAGGCGGCTCCCTCGGCAATCCACCGGCGGATCATCTCGATTTCCGACTGTTCCAATACCAAACCGGAGTCGACCGGCGGCATGACTTCTTCGATGGCATGTGTGCTGATCCGCCGCATCAGTTCTGACGAATTCGGTCGACCCGGAGTAACAATTCTTTTGCCATCGCGATCGCGCAGCACGCTGTGTTGACGATCCAGTCGCAGATCAGCCTGTCGGCTGTGCCGGTCGGGACCGTGACACCGAAAACAGTGGTCTGATAGAATCGGCCGTACATCCCGCGCGAAACTCACCGGCCGTGCGGATTGTGCGGGCGCCGGAATTCCCAGCAGCAGCAGCAGGGCAATCACCAGAATTGCAGGGACGGGCCGGGGTCTTGTTTCGGTGAGCACGTCTGTCACGAATGTCGGGCTTTCATGTCACGTCCGGCGATGATTTACACGTCTTCCCGTGTCGCTTCACTGACAGACAGCAACGCGATCAGTACGACACCAGGCTGCAGCAGGCAATCGATTATTCATCCAACTGCTGATCCACATATTCGGCCACGATTTGTGCCCACATTTCGCCGTGAGCTTTCAAGCCTTTGGGACTGAAATGGATCCCCAGACCATCACTGTCTCGATGATCGCCGGTCAGAGTATCTGTATCCGGCCCTCGGAAGGCGATTCCGTCAGCCCAGAGCTGTGCCTGGGCAGTTCGTACCGAAGCAAACGATGGCTGATCCTGAGAGTGATATGATGCCTGAGCGATGAACCACGGAAAGCCCCAACCGGCTTCCTGCTTCGTGGCGGCGATGACAGTCTTCAACTTCGTGTAGTACTCGTCTGACGTCATGTCCACATCGCTTTCACCCTGATGCCACAACAGAGCACGGAAGCCGCCTGGTCCAAGTTGTCGAATCCGGGTCATCGTCCAATCGAACAGGCCGGTGTCCGGCTGCCAGGCATTCACACTGGTGCCGCCGTAGCCAGTCGTCGCCACACCAATCGGCACTTTGTACTTCGCGTACAAGGCATCGCCAAACGCCGGCCAGAAGCTTCCGCCCTCAGTCTTGTCCGCGACGCCTGGTTGCGGATCGTCAGCAAGTTGCCAGTGTTCGCCGCCGAATGATGCCACCATGCCCGACGTTTGTTTCGTCCTGAACTGCCCGCTGTTGGTGGAGTTCGACTGGCCCGCGCCCGCGAACACTTCGCCGACGCCGAATTTTGCGACAGTCGAATGGCCAAGACTCTGTTCGCCCTTCATCGCCTGGACATCCAGCGCATACCAGCCGCCAGCCGGAAGCGTCAGGACTTCTTCGAAGCGATTCGAATCCTCTGTGAAACTGATGTCACGCCACTCGCCGGAAAGTTCGCCATCGACGGCGCGACCTCGAACACGGGCCTGAACCCGCTCCGCACCGGGTTCGGCCGTGCCTCGAACGACAACGCGTCCGGCAGTCTTCTGAAATCGCTGAAACACCTGATACTCAAGGGGTGACTCAATCATGATTTTCGCATCGGTGTTCTCGCCGGGCTTGTCGACAACGCCTGTCAACACATATCGGTAGGGCCATGGCTTCGCGATTGTCTTCTGCATTCGTTCCAGCTGATGGTTGACCGGACTTGCCTGATTCGACAATTCGGCGGCCAGGTCTGAATCTGCCAGCCAGTCCGAACTCGATTGGATGCCGGTTGCCGCGCTGTGTCGAGCGTCGGTGATCGATTTCAAGACGGACGCCTGAGCATCCCAGGGGCCTCCGGGTTGCCATGGATCGCCGGTCGACGACGAAATATTGACTCCGGAATCAAGATTTTTCGCCGTGAATCGGCCAACATCACGCCCGGCAACGGTCAATCGATATTGACCAGACGCAAGGTTCTTCACGGACAGCATGTACCGATTGAGCTCCTGCGGCACAGGGACGAATTGATAGTTCAGTGCATAGAACAGGCCGTTATTGAAGGGAAGCCGTTCGTCCAGTCGAGTAAATTCCAGTCCAAGGTTCGTGGGCCTGATATTCGACACGCGGCAGCCCGATGCGTCAACAACCTTTCCGCTCGTCGCGTCTAAGGTTGCGGAGGAAACTTCAGCCGGAGCACCAAGTCCCTTCAGAATGGCCCAGGCCATGGCCAGCTGACCGACTTCGTTCAGGTGGATTGTATCGGGTTGATGCAGGAGCTCCAGCTTCTGCGTTTCGCTTTTGTCTGTGCTGGCTTCCCAGGGCCAGGTGGCCCGGGGCGATTGCTCGTCCCGGGCTCCCACAGATCCGTACGTGCCCGCATTAGAGCATACGGCTCCTCACATCAGACGTTTGCCTCGCGATGTCGGACGACCGAATGC
>JBDOMX010000241.1:0-3805 GCA_039831615.1 Planctomycetaceae bacterium | reverse complement strand
AGGAGCGGAAGAGCCTTCCCAACGCCGTAACGGAGAAGTTCTACGAGGAATTCGTGAACACGTGCGACGGCACGCTGGTCCTGCTGGATTGGGACAATCGCGTGCCGCGGCTGGAATCATGGCGAGTACGCCATCTCACGGATTTCGGCAACGTGTCGACGCTGCAGATGTTTGCCCTCATGCTGGAAGCGGACCTTCTCATGGGTGTGGACAGTGGTCCGCTGCACGCGGCCAGACTGACCGATATTCCAACGATCGGCATGTGGATGCCAGGCCACTACCTGCAGGAAGCGGCCGACATGGGTGATGTTCTGATCGTGGGCGTCAACAGCGATGACAGCATCCGCCGTCTAAAGGGGACCGACCGCCCTGTTTATCCACAGGACGAGCGAGTCACAATGCTGTCCTCACTCGGCTGCGTAGATCACGTGGTGGTCTTCGAAGACGACACACCACATCGGCTTCTGCACGCGATCAGACCAGACGTCCTGGTCAAAGGCGGAACGTACAGCATTGAAGAAGTGATCGGACATGAAGTCGTGGAAGCAAACGGTGGGGAAGTGCGTGTGACGGGAATGATTCCATTGAGATCAACGACGGGCGTCATACGACAACTTCGCGAACGGGAAGCGGTAAATGAAACTGACTGATTGTGAATGCAAAGACGCAGGCTGGTGCGAGAGGCATCAGAGCAAAAAGACGTGGCACATGGTGCAGATGTGCCGTCGTAGCCGTTCGTACTTCGCAGCCTGGGAAAACGGAGAAGCACCTGGAGTCATATCTAAAGCCGCAAATCTCACAACGGCAGTTGCTCGTCATTTGGCTTCCGGGCTCAAACACGTCGACGAAACTACCGCAAACGGCCGGCTTGAAGTTTGTCGAACGTGCGAATTCTGTGCAACAGACAAGATGGTGTGTCGTCAGGTGGGTTGTGGTTGTTTTTTGGAGGTCAAGGTTCAGTGGGAGTCGGAGTGCTGCCCACTGGATAGGTGGTTGCCGGTCACCAATACGACTGATGATCCTGGCGAGTCGGCAGAAAACAGTGCCGTCAAGAATGATGGAAAATAGCTGTTCGTGTTGACAATCGCTGTCGGAATGCATGTTCATTGGAATTGCGTAGGTCTTCCTAAACCGTAATCACGTTTTCAAAGAGAGCCGGATATGGGACGTGTTAACTGCTGTTTTGATGATACGATCGGAGTCAACGAATGGGTTACTGTTCCGGACAAGCTTTCCTTTGTCTTCGTCAACGATTCTCCGGAATGCATCAATTTCGGTGCGGCGTTCACAATGAGTCTTGAGGACGGCGTCTGGTCATCTCACGACCCCGATGATGGCAGCAATGAATTCTTCGGGGCGTTTGCCGCCAATGTTTCCTGTGTCGCCGATACCGGGTCGGGCACTGCCGTCATGAAATGTGTGTGGAAGGTCAAAGGCCCCAACGACGCTGAATGTGGATCAGAATGGACTGAGGCTGTCGATTGCGCCAACATCGACATGGCCATTTCGGACGCCATGGAGGGGAAGTGCTGTGGGACCAGCTTCACACAAACCGTTTCCCTGTTCGTGTCTCCGGGCGGAGTACCAAACGCAACGCCGACACCAATCGCAAAGCCCTGTGAAAATGCAACTCCCGAAGAATGCTGCGACCCCGAGGCGTACGGGGCTGGTCCGGGCGGTGGACCCAGTGGCGGGCCTGGCGGGCCTGGTGGGCCGTTTGGACTGGGAAGGTCGGGTGGCCCACTTCCACGGTTCAGCAAAGATGGCCCAAAAGGAGGAGGTGCCGGACGTAAGGGCTTCGGTGGCGAGGGCGGAATCTATGGCCCACCTCCTACTGAGTGTTGCCCGGAAGATGAGGCCTGTAGTGGTGGCACGTGTGGCGTGCCCAGCCTGAGCCCCTATCCAGTTCGATATGCGTCCGGTGAACTTGCCGTCATCGCGACCGACCTGCAATTAGAAGGCTATGGTATGCCGTGGGGGCACACTCGCAGCTTCGGTAGTCGCATGTCCGTCAACGAGAATAACGGGAATGGATTCAACTGGCAGGTGATGGAGTGGCCATACCTGGTCGTTGACTACGATGGAAATGTTGCTGTGCTGGGACAGGCGAATGCGGCCCTCTGGTTCGATCGCGATGGCGACGACTTCGTCTCACGATTCAACACAAAAGAGACGCTCGTGCTGGATCAGGCCGCAAACGTGTATCGACTTACCGCGAGTAACGGCACTGTCACGGAATTCGACCAACTGACTGGACTAATGGAACAGCAAATGTCGGCGGGCGGACAAGTCATTCTGGTCACTGACCTTACGGACGACGGATACAACATTGCCGAAGTACAGCGCAGTTACACTGCCGGTTCGGAAACCATCACAGAAAAGTTCAACTACACATATGTCAACACCACTGGCAGCAGCAACATCACGCGAGTAGCTGCTACGCGAAAAATCGGCACCGGATCCTGGGAAAACATCGTCCGCTGTAACTACACCTACTATGGCTTCGACGCAGCAAACGGAGGTTACGGAGATTTGGAAACCGCGACAACCCAGGGGTGGGACGGATCTCAGTGGAACGACAAGGGGACCAGCTACTATCGCTACTACAAGCAACTCGGAGGATCGTCCTCCAGTTCCAGCAGTTCATCCGGCGGGATCGAACCCAGTCCTGTTCATCTGTTGAGGTATGTTCTGGGACCAGATGAATACCGTCGACTGTCGGACGACCCCGCAGTAACTGATCCGTTGACGGCTTCCGACGTCATCGTAGCCCAGTACGCAAAAATGTACTTCGAATTCGACAGCAGCCGCCGCGTGACAAAGGAAGTTGTCTTTGGAGGAGCTTCCACCTACGAATATGCCTATGCAGAAAGTACGTTTGACAACGGCCACAATAACTGGAAGTGGAAAACCACCGAAACGCGGCCGGATGGTGCTGAGTTCATTGTGTACTCCAACTATGCCGGTCGCACCATGCTGACGGTTTTGAAAGACGGCACCGACGAATGGCTCAACTTCGCCCAGTATGACAGCAACGGCAAGAAAATCCTGCAGGCGTCGCCAGCAGCCATCAGCGGTTACGATGACCAGTATGCGGATCTACTACATGAACAGACTGGCAACTATCAGTATCTGCGAGACAGCGACGGGCAGATTAACACCTGGGCATACCATGCTCAAAGTGGTTACGTATCGACGGTCAACACGCAGGAAGGAGAACTGGGGACGGCGGTCAAGGTACTTGAGTTCGAATTTGTCGCCTGTTACGTGACCCAGGGTGGCTCATCTTCATCGTCAAGCTCCAGTTCATCGTCCGGCAGTTCGGCGATCCCAATATGGTTGACGTCAAAAAATATTCAGTATCCCGACGCTGCCAGCCCGACGACCAAGATAGAAACTTCGTACACATACACTTGGTATGACGACACGTATCAGGTAAAGCAGAAAACCACAACGCTGCCCGTAGTCTCTACATCGCAGAACGGTTCCGGCGTGGCCGAAACTCGGAAAGACTACTTTGACGAAACCGGCTATCTGACGTGGCAGATGGACGAACGAGGATTTATTACTCGCGTCAAATACGACATTCCTACGGGCGCCCCTACGCTGCAGGTTCAGGATGTCAACACGTCCGTCGAAACCGGGGCACCCACTGGCTGGGTCACTCCATCCGGAGGTGGCCTGAATCTGCTCACCGACTTCGAGCATGATGATCGAGGCCGCATGACACAGAGTCTTGGCCCGTCGCACACGATCGATCTCAGCGGCACGGCCACCGCTGTACGCCGAGCGACATGGGTCGTCT
>JBDOMX010000815.1:0-3828 GCA_039831615.1 Planctomycetaceae bacterium | reverse complement strand
GCGCGTCACGCACTCCGGAGTAAACCACAAAATGAGCTTCATCTTGTTTTGATGCAGATGATCAGCGATCGGCCGCAACCCGCCTGGAAACCGTCGCGCATGCGGGCGCCAGGTTCCGACGTTCAGCCAGTAATCGCGGTAGTCGTACCAACCGGCGTCGATCCACCAATAGTCGGGAGGCATGCGTTCTTCGAGGTAGCGATCGATGAACATCAACTGGTTCTGTTCCGTCGCTCCCGAACTCTCGACGAATTGAGCGGAACTCGATGCCGAGTGCTGCGGCGGAGGCAATTGTCCGTCGTTGGTCCGTGGCAGGTTGTGAGCAATCATCCAGCGCCGCCACAGATTCTGGGCCCCGATCCAGTCTCCACCATCCCAGCTCATCATCGCAATCATAGGCGACCGTACTTCTTCACCTGGAAGCAGTTTGAAGTGCGTCCGCTCCTGCCCGGCCCTGAGCGACAGGCCCCGCTGCTTGTCACGCGTTAGCGTCGCGGACCACTGACCGGGCCAGCCGATCGCGACAATCACTCCTCGGCCATTCGACTCAATATTGAAGAACGGCAGATCTTGACTGGCGGGCAAACCAATTTTTGACCCCAATTGCTTTTCGATTTGCGGACCGAGTCGCGTGACGCGCGGCGCGTAGTCCGTGGGATCAGACATCTTCACCAGAGAATGTGGGCTGCCGTTACTATGGTGCAGGATGAACTCACCTTCGTTGTCCCGCTCGATCCGCGTATCGAGGGCCAAGATATTCTCGATGATCGGGGTCGGCCGGTCACTCGTATTCTTGAAGAACAACTTCCATTCCACGACAGGAAAGTCGCGATATTCGATGCCCACACAACGCACCCGTAGGCCTGTGGCGCCGTCAACAAATTCGAGCGTGTGTTCGCGGCGTTTGTCGTCCAATTCCCGCGTCGCCTGCCGACGACCCCATGCCTGCAACACATCTCTGGAGTTTTCGCCATTGTACACAAATGAGAAAGGCGGATCGGCAACCGGTAACGCACGCAACGGACCGACAGGCAGGTCCGCCAGCCAGACGCTGTCGCCGTTCTGCATTTCGACCCGCGCCTCGGCCCAGTCCGCCTGGTTGAAGTCCACACGTTCGACGATCCCTCCGCCAGCATCGTGGATAGCCAATGTGAACTCCCGCGCACCCGCGAGCTCAACGCGCACTTGAACTCCCGGCATTCCTTCCCGTAACACTTTGGTACGGAACGACTCAGCACCATGGACCTGCACTGTGCCGACCACGCGACCCCGGCCGGCGTTTGAATAAAAGCTATCGACGCGATTGCTGTCGACGCCGAACACGGCTTCGAAGCACTTCGCCGGACCCGGCAGACGGACGACGATCTTACCCGCAGACGGACAATACAGACCACGCTGGTACTGTCTGTCGGCAATCTTCAAGGGCAACGCACCGATTTGAGTGTGATACACCTTGGTGGTCGCCATATTCTTAAGTAATCGACCCGACTTGAACGTCACTGCGAGCTGCCCTACAGCCGGACGCGATGCGACACGACCGCCGAATTTGGCTGCCACCCACTGTCGATTTTCACGCTGCGCATCACCCGCAATCGCGACAGACACAGAGACCACCATCAACAGTAGAAACACCTTGATGGGTAACTCGCGTTGTAGGGCACGCTGGTTCATCCGGGTCTCTCCAGTGCTCTGAGGGTCTCGTCATCTGAAAACGTTGCTCGAGTGTTCCGTGCAAGACAAAATATTGCGCCGAAGTGCACTGTCCGGGCAAGTCACTTCGGACACAACCGTAGTGACAAACCTCAGAGTTGCCTGCAGTTCACTTGCCCGCGTGAAGCGGACAACGAAGCGGGATCCGCGAGTCGTCAAGGATCCGACTCGACACGCCGACCTGGCCTAGGACCGCTCATATGCCGCGCGCAACCAACCGACAAGTTCCTTGTCGATGTCCGACGCTTTTGTGACACGGACTCGGTGACTGACCATCGCGTTGAAACTTCCCGCGGCTTCCAGGCGATCATCCGGTTCGACACCCTTGAGATTGAGTCCCACATCGATGCGCGTTTTCGTCGACGGCTGGATGATGGCAAACTGTTTGTTTCGCCGCAGGCTGACGTAGGACTTCTTGGGTGCCATCTCCACCTCCTTCCCGAACTTCAACACCGCCTTGGCCAGCGACTCGTAGAGCGGTCGCAGTTCGGCTTTGCCGCCGGCATATTGATCCGCAATCAACTTGTCGTCGGAAACCGGCGCGTCCCCCTGCAATGCCATCTGCGCAATCATGTTCGCGTAACCGTGTGTGACTCCATGGTCGGACTTGAGGTGCTTGATGATCTGGCCATGTTTCTCGAGCTTCGACCGTGCCACGATTTTCAGCCACTGATCGAGTGTACGACCCGTCTTGTCCTGCATGTTGTCCCGCATCACCTGCGTCATTTGTTGAGGACTTTGGGCCATCGACTTTCCACATTTGTGCTGTACGAAGTCTGCGACTGGGTATCCCCGGAGACTCGACTCATGCCGACAACCGCCGCGCTGTTTGGGGGTCATTCCAATCAATGATCCCCAACAAACGCCATTCTGCAGACCCGCAATCCATCCGACAAGCGTGAGCATACCGGGGCCCGCTCGTGAAGCACTAAACACACCACCGTCGCACTGTGAAGTTGATACCAGGTGACACTAACTGGACTTGGCAAACACAACCACGTCCTTCTCTGGGATCGACAATGTCGCTTGCCAGTGCGTGGCCAACCAACGGAATGACTGCAACGAAAAAAAGCAGACATGCGTCGGATCATCTTTGTAGTGCCAACGCGAAAACGCCGCGCGGTCGATCACACGTTTGGTCATGATGCCCAGCAACCCGTTCGGTTTCAGACAGGACCATAGCCGATCCAGTTCGCTCCGCGGATCATGCAGATGCTCGACCACTTCGGAGGCGGTGATAAAGTCATAGCGGTGTTGCCATGCCGAGTCATCTGCTGCGTAGAATGGATCGTAGATGTGCATGGCGTGTCCGGCCTCTTCGAACATCAGAGACAGTGTCGGCCCCGGACCGGAACCAAAATCAAGTCCACGACTGTGTGGGGCCAATCGTTCCAGCAGCGGTTCCTGTAAGCGACTCAGAAAAGCGCGATATCGGGGATCAGCGGCCGAGTTTTCGTGTTTGTCGTATTCGGCTTTCTCGGCTGCAGCGGACAAAAACTGCTCGGGCGGCACGAAGACCAATTTACAGACCGCACACCGAAAATAGGAACGGCGATCCGCAAGAAATGGCGTCACATCCGATTTGTGACACAACGGACAATCATGTGCATGACCGCTGCGGACAGTGGACTGCGAACGTGCATCGTGAGTGGTCATCAGTGTTCGCGTCCTCGGTTTGTTACGGGCTGTGGGATGCGGGTCGGCAGATCCCGCGTGGATCGAGATCTGGGGTGCGTGCAACCGTTCGCATGGCAGTCCCCTCCTGACCACGTCTCACCGCACACGAACTCCACCCGCCGCGGATCCGTGAGTGACGGCGTTCCCAATCGTCGTTGCACGCCTCCCGAGAATCAAGTGCTCCCGGAATCCGGTTTCCGATCTCATCAGCCGGTCCAAGCACGGTAAACAACGAGCGACCCGTGATTTCCAACAGCATGCGTTACACTGTGTACGGCCTGGAACACACCCTGGTCCCTACGCTGGCCAACTCGAGACACCTGGTCCGGTCCCCTCGTCGCGTGCCCCACACTGCGGGTGCCTCACAACACAGTTCACGCCGATTCGTCGGCCGTGCTGGAGACCACCAAATGAACGCCGCCAGCAAATATGCCCAGGTCA
>JBDOMX010000877.1:0-3828 GCA_039831615.1 Planctomycetaceae bacterium | reverse complement strand
ACAATAGATGATGAACAGGTCCGGTTCATATTCAATCAGTTCCTCCATGAGTGATGCAACACGGTAGCTGGCATAGCTGATGCCACCGGCGTTGATCACCTGCCAGTTATGTTTGGAATCAGCAGTCTTCAGGAACTCACGCAGCCAACCGCCGAATGAAGTCGCGTCGTTGTAAGGGCGGCCATATGTTGTGGAACCTCCCATACAGAAAATGCGATAATCGTTCTGCTCTTTCTTTAGAGGGAACTCTTGTAGATTGAACCAGTCCAGTTTTCCTGGCGCCGTGCGGAGTGCCGTCTGACCACCCGGCGACTGAACTTCCTCAAACAATGGCGACCGGGACGTAAAGCCAACAAACGGGTCTTCACTGTATGTAATGGGCCTCACTCCAAACGCAGCAAGCAACAGTTCCAGTACGGCAAAGAATGCCACGGTAATCATGAACGCAAACAGAATCTTTTTCCGCACAGGAAGACTGCGACGTCGGTTCGCCTCCTTCGGCTCCTCGACGTTTGACCGAGCCAGATCGTTCAGAGGTGCTGCCATGAATCTTCCCAGAGTCTGTGAGACCACAGTTCAATGCCTTGAGCGGCTGTCATGATTATCGAGAACGGCGAACAACCTGCCAAGGGAGTGACAATACCTGCGCAGGGCCGGGTCCCACCGGTCGGTCGACTGAATGGAAACCGGACGGCAGGCACCGACTCTGCGACAGCGGTCCCCCCAGTACATTCGACAGACAACACGGTGTCATCATCATTCAGACGCAGTGCGCCGCCCGCTCAGACAACGGTGGCAGCAAGAAACCCGCCAGCGCATGCGATATGTGGGTCAGGATGGTTCATTTGACCAGTTTACGTGCTCGCTCAAGGTTTTGCATAGCAGATTCGTACTTCGGACTGATGGTCAGCGCGCGTTCAAAGGAGGCGACAGCCTTCTGGAATTGACCGCTTTTGGCAAAGGCGACTCCAAGGGAGTTATGTGCCGAGGCCGACTTCGGGTCCAGCTTGATCGCCAACTCAAGATGGCGAATGGCCTCGTCGATTCTTCGCTGGTTCAGTCGGACTGTTCCGAGTTCCTCCCATGACCCTGGATGCTTCTCATTAACTGAGGTCGACGTCTCGAAGCATTCGGCGGCGAGATCCAGGCGATTCGCTCGCTGATAAAGCAGCCCCAGATTGTAGTGTGCGCCTGGATAACGAGGATTGCCCTCGATGGCTCGCTTGAACGACTTCTCCGCAAGGTCCCATTCCTCCAGTCTGCGATGCACGTGGCCTATGTTATAGTGTGCCTGGGCAAAATGAGGCCGCAACTCAATTGCCTTTCGGTAGCTTTCCTTTGCCTGGTCGAACTGGCCTTTTCTTTCGAAGTCGTATGCAGCCATACAAAAAGCTTCGGCATCATCCGGAAGCTTCGTTGCCGCAAGCTGAGACAGCCGACCAGCCTCTTCATATTTGCGAGCCCATGACAACACTTTCGCCAGGTTGCGTAACGCGATTCCGTGTGCCCGGTCGTCGATACGTCCCATCACCTTAGCCTCTACCTGCTGCCGAGCCTCTTCAGTCCACTGGCTCTGACAGACGACAATGCCCTGCGACTCGAGTTCATCCAGCAGGCGCAGTGCCAATGTCCGATAGCCTGCAATGGTGGGATGGACATGATCAAGAAACCATTCCTCACCTGTGATGGCGATTTCTGTCTTACTTTCGAGCAGCTTCTGGAAGTCCACAACCGGGACATCGTACTCTGAAGCTACCTCTGTGATGACCGGTCGCATCTCAGACAGGATCCGCAGAGGGCAGACATCTTCGTCAATGGCACGCTGAAAAGCCTCCTTAGCTTCCCGATACCGGTTGAGGGCGAAAAGGATCTCACCTCGCTGAAAATGAGTTTCTGCATAGAGCGGATCAAGTTCGACTGCCTGATCCAGTGAATTCAGAGCCTCTTCAAGATCCCGCGACTCCTGATGCGTGGTTGCCTGTGCGATCAGTTCTTCCCAGCGAGTGACATCGTCTGGTTTCAAATCATCTCTGTGCTGACTCTTGAATGGAGACATGTTGCGCTCGTTGGCTGCCGGGTTAACCAGGAGAACACGTGCGCCGACTGATCGAGCGATTTCGATCATTCGTGCGAGGTTAAAACGGTAATGAGCGATGACCTGACTGTGTTGTTCATCGTCTCGCTGATAGTCATCGGGTCCGACGGAGCCATCGAGAATTGCATCGACTTCTTCCGGCAGTTCATCGGCTCCCGATGATCCCTGCGATCCACTGCTGCCGGAAACACTGAGCAGTGCTCGGACTGACGTATAGACACGTGACCGCGCCAGGATGGCTGCCGTTTCACGAACGGCGCTGGGTGTGGCCATCAATCGGCTGTAGGTCCGGCGTTCCAGGAACTCGTTGTGGCCACAATAGATGATGAACAGGTCCGGTTCATATTCAATCAGTTCCTCCATGAGTGATGCAACACGGTAGCTGGCATAGCTGATGCCACCGGCGTTGATCACCTGCCAGTTATGTTTGGAATCAGCAGTCTTCAGGAACTCACGCAGCCAACCTCCGAATGAAGTCGCGTCGTTGTAAGGGCGGCCATATGTTGTGGAACCTCCCATACAGAAAATGCGATAATCGTTCTTCTCTTTCTTTAGAGGGAACTCTTGTGGATTGAACCACTGTATTTTTTTTTGAACTGTGCGGTGGATCGTCTGACCATCCGGCGACTGAACTTCCTCAAACAATGGCGAACGGGACGTAAAGCCAACGAACGGGTCCTCATTGTAGGTAATGGGCCTCACTCCAAACGCAGCAAGCAACAGTTCCATTGCCGCAAAGAACGCCGCGGTAATCATGATCGCAAACAGAATCTTTTTCCGCACAGGAAGACTGCGACGTCGGTTCGCTTCCTTCGGCTTCTCGACGTTTGACCGACCCCGATCGTTCAGAGGTGCTGCCATGAATCTTCCCGGAGTCTGTGAGACCACAGTTCAATGCCTTGAGCGGCTTTCATCATTATCGAGAACGGTGAACAACCTGGCAAGGGAGCGACATGGCCCGCGCAGAGCTGCTCGCTGCATGGCGATGCGGAGTCTGGCTTTGCTGACAGATCATTTGGCCAAAGGCGTGGTTTCGAGTTTTGCTGGGTTGCGACAGCCTATCACGGTCAGTATGCTCGCTAACCTTTCGCCGCTGGATTCGCGACCTGCTGACAACGACCGTCGGGCGGCGGAAACGCGGGCAGCCGCCCATGTCGTCTGAAGGCCCGGCCTGTTCCATCATGTGTGAGAACACTGCGATCCGTTTGAAGAGCTTGCCCATTGCGTTGATGCTGGCGCTCGGTTTTGCACAGTCTACAGGCGGTCAAATCCTTCCTGCAGTTAACAGCGCACTCGCTCAGCAGGATAGCCCTTCCTCTCAGACATCAGACATCAGATTGTCCCTGGATGCCAACTCGAGACTTGGCGGTCTCACGTATGTGCCTGAACAATGGGGCGAGTTTCACCTGCGTCTGGAGAATGGCGGAAGCGCACCGAATGAACTGCTTTATACAAGTTACTTTGAAGGTCTCTCGACTCTTCAGTTCGGCAGGAAAGTCTGGCTGCCTGCTCGATCCAGGTTACTTCTGCCGCATCCGGTCCTGTTCCCCGCGGCAGATCGACTGCCTGGCGGACCTCATGGCTGCGATGGGCGTCGAAATTACCCATTTTTGGGTGGCTTTGGTACTGCTTGGGTTAGGCTGGAACTTCGGTTTTGTCGGCGCAACAGCAATGATAACCAGGCATTACAGGTCAGAAGAAAAATATAAAGCCCAAGCCTTTAACGATTTCAT
>JBDOMX010000955.1:0-3834 GCA_039831615.1 Planctomycetaceae bacterium | reverse complement strand
AGGAGACGGAGCCCGACGAAATGAAGAGTTGCACCGATACCGGGCCAGGGGTGAACCCATTGGAAGCCGAGGTACGGAAAATGAAAACGGGGTACGACGTAATTCGCCTCCACAAATCCTTCCACAAAGTAGAACACAATGTTCGCGAGGACGAGCGCGCCGAATGCAATCCGGAAGTAGACGAGGAATGCGATGTCGACCGGGTCAAACAGCCTGGTCAACATCGTTTTTCGTTGTGCTGGCACTGTCACACGTGCACCGTCGAAAGCAGGAGTGTCAGACATGACATCACCATGCGGCTCGATAGGCGAGCGCCAAACAGATCCTCGCGGTTCGCATGTCCACAGCGCGGCCATCGTTCCTGGCGGAAGACGTCAAACCCAACATGAAACTCACGGAGCTGCCCACGGACCGGTGGTCACACGGGGGTTGGAGAATTCCAGAGTAAACTCGTGGGTCTCACCCGCGACGATTTCAAAGATCCTTTCCGTGGTCGTGCTCGGCTCGAAGACCTTCCCGCCACACGGCGGGTTCGGCGGATCGTCTTCGTCGACGGAAGGCATCGAGACTCGTGCGGTGTGCCTGCCGGCAACGGCACCGTCCTCCTCATCGAATGTGGTCAAAACGAATTTCCCTTCCTCGTCAAATTTCCCGGTAGCAGGCTTGCCCGGTTTTTCCGTCGGACTTCCGGGGTCGTTGGGAATCGGAGAAAAGATGACGAAGCCCCCAGTCATCGGCTTGCCGTTGCAGAACGCGGTCCCGTGTACATATCCGAGTTCATACGGACTGCTACCGCAACTGCTGAGCAGGCAGCAGCCGCAGGCAGCCACTATGAACGTGAATAGAGGACGCATGCAGAAATTCCTTCATTGCTCGGCAATTTGCTGGACGCCGGGAAGCTCGTGGCTCATGAGAATCACCTCGAAGGAGAAGCCGATTTCCGGACCGATGCCGAAAACCGGATTCTCACATGCGGTGACTCCCTCAAAAGATGACGGGTGATCTAGAATTCACCGACCACGAGTCCGTCATTACGGGCACCGAGCCGAGTGTAGACCTCGGACGAGATATTCTCGCTGAGGAAGTGCACTGAGCCGTCCCCGAACGCGAATTGAGCGCCTCCGGTGTGGAAACTGAAGAACGCGTCGTCGTCCAGAGTTGTATTGATCACCGAATCCGGACTCGCCTTCCGCAAGCATGACTCGTCGTCCCCCGTATCACCAATCCAGGTGCCCTGATCCTCATCCTCGTTGAAGTACGAACCCTCACCCATGATGATCGTATTGCTGGTCCCGTCGGTGAGGTCTCTGAATTTCAGCGCCCCAAATGCCCCCGAATTTCCCCACGGTTGCATTTGCTGTTCGTTCGAGGTCGTTATGTGGTCTTCCAACTTGAAGAATACCCCATCGCCCTGGTCGCTGTTGCCGCCATCCACGTCAGTCAGGTCGGTCCCGTTGTTCCCGAAATAGTCGCTCGTGGCATAGCCTACAAATTCCGGATCACTACTGCCGTCGTTATTTTCCTTCAGTGCGCGGACCGTCGAGGAGGGACATCTGAACGCAGGAAGTATCGTTTCTCCACCTGGGATGATCGCGCCGGTCGCGTTAAAGTACCCTTCGAATGGTCCTTTCACTCCCAAATTCACGGAATTGATGGACGTATCAATCTGAGCCCAGACATTGCCCTGGTCAATCATCGGCAGCAGCATCGCTCCCCACCCCAGGCCATCATCATCGACGTTGGACAATTGCGGGTGAGGCCGCGGCGAATCATCACAAACGCCGCTGTCACATCCTGCCTGAATACCCATTGGAAAAACTGAATGAACGTCATGGTAGTTGTGAAGGGCCAATGCCAGTTGTTTCAGATTGTTCTGACACTGAAGTCGTCGTGCCGCCTCGCGCGCCTGCTGCACGGCCGGCAGCAGCAGCGAAATCAGGATCGCAATGATCGCAATGACGACCAATAGTTCGATCAACGTAAAACCGCGTAGTTGTTTCTGACGTTTTTTCACAATTTGACCCCTTGAGAAATACAGAGAGAAAATCGAGCAACAGGCAACCAGCTGAGTTCATGCGTATGCGGCAGGACGCAATGGAGACCTGTGGTCGGCCTAGCAAGGTAGGTGAAACGGGAGTCCAAACCTATTCAGTCCGTTCCTGGAAATCGCAATATTTGCGAATAGCGTCATTTTCAAGTAATTGATATTGACAGATTTCGAAAGTAAAACGGCTGGAGCGGAGAGTCGGCGACACCGCCGGAGCGCGAACGGCGTCAGCGATCGTCGACCGAGCCATGGGTCGCTGATTCAATTGGTCCTGCGTGATGCAACTCACTTTTGCCGCACGGTCCGGCTACGATATGATACTTCACCCAACGGCTGCCCCATCTGCATCCACGCTCGACGGCCCGTCTTTGATCCGGAGGTCATGCAGGGCCGGCACCGCACCCGAACAACTGCCTGGAACCGTCGTCAGTGAAAAACCGCAGACTCCTGGCGATCGAATCATCCTGTGATGAAACCGCTGCCGCTGTGATTTCGGAATGTGGAGACGTGCTTTCCAATGTGGTCGCCTCACAGCACGACCTGCATCAGGATTTTGGAGGGATCGTCCCGGAAATTGCCTCCCGGGCGCACGTGCGCCGAATTCTGCCCACCATTCGGGCCGCCCTCGATGAATCAGATACCCAGGCTACGGAACTTGCAGCCGTCGCGGTGACATCAGAACCTGGGCTGGTCGGATCGTTGCTGGTGGGATTGACGGCCGCAAAAACGATTGCCATGAGTCTTCGGATTCCCCTGGTGACCGTGAATCACATCGATGCGCACATCTATGCCTGCGGAATGGGGCAAAAGAATTCCGTGTTTCCGAGTGTTGGGTTTGTGGTCAGCGGCGGCCACACGAATCTCTACGATTGCCGGTCCGCCACAGAATTC
Source organism: Planctomycetaceae bacterium (assembly GCA_039831615.1). GTDB lineage: Bacteria > Planctomycetota > Planctomycetia > Planctomycetales > Planctomycetaceae > S139-18. The sequence continues at coordinate 896 of JBDOMX010000955.1, read as the reverse complement.
ACCATCATCGGTGGCACGACCGATGATGCCGTCGGCGAAGCCTTTGACAAGGTCGCGAGAATCCTGGGATTACCTTACCCCGGTGGACCATCCATCGAAAAAGCGGCGCGGTCCGGCGATGGAAAAGCGTGGAAGTTGCCGCGACCGATGCTCAATAAACCGGGACTGGATTTTAGCTTCAGTGGCCTGAAGACTGCTGTCCTGTATGCCGCCCGAGGAGTCCCTGGACCGCATCAGCTAACCACAACACCTGCGGACCGCGTCGCCGATCTCGCCGCAGCATTTCAGGAAGCCGCCATCGATGTCCTCGTCAAAAAAGCGCGGCGGGCACTGGATCATACCGGGCATCGAAGACTGTGTGTGGGTGGCGGTGTGGCGGCCAATCAGCGACTTCGGCAGGAACTGGCACGAATGTGTACCGACGCCGAAGTGCAACTCTCGATCGCGGCCATGGAACTCTGTACGGACAACGCGGCCATGGGCGCCATCGCCTGGGAACATTTGAGGGACGGCCATATCGCTGAACTGGATGCGGACGTGCTGCCGGGTTTGATCAGACGACCCGCACCACACACTCGTCAGAAACGCTGAAGCCCCGGCTCCGGATCACCATCGTTCGCGTTGTGCAGGTTTGCCAGCATGCAATCACAGGCTGGCAGCACGTACAACGAAAGGCTTTGGCAGAGACAGTTAAACATAGTGTGGCCAATAAACATGGTGTGGCGAAATCCAGCTGATCGGCGCCGATGTGAGGCAGCAGTCTGTGAGGCAGCAGTCTGTGAGGCAGCAGTCTGTGCTGGAGCAGTCTGTGCTGGAGCAGTCACTTTATCTTCAACTTTGCTCTGCGACCGAAGTCTTGCGAGCAATCGGATGGGGTCGCCCGGGTGTCCGGGCTG
>JBDOMX010001232.1:0-3836 GCA_039831615.1 Planctomycetaceae bacterium | reverse complement strand
GGAGTCGTCGGTTCCCGGTGCGACCTCAAAGTAACTGTCGATCTCGCTGGTGATATCGGTCGACTCCTGTGATTCCAGATCGACGGGAATCAGATTCGTGAATTTCCCTTCGGCATCCAGCAGCTTCTCTTTCACGTGCAACTGACGATTCAAACCCGCGATCAGCTTTTTGGCACGCGCCAATTGTGAATCATCAATCTCGAGAGCCGTCACGGATTCGGCCGCCTGGACGGTCTTCAAACGCGCGTCCAGCTGCACAATCTGAACTTCCAATTCCTGCTTGGATTTCATCATGGCATCCAGCTTGTTCTGATTGGCCAAGACCGACTTTTTCCGAGCCGCGAGAATCTGACGGTCGCGTTCCAGAGTTTCTTCAGCCATCTTGAATCGCGAAAATCGTCGCGCCAGATCATCTTTCACATCGGTCGTCGTATATCGACGGCTGGCGTAGACGAACGTGCTGTTGCCGCTACTCAAATCTTGTCGCAGTGTGAGAATCATCGTCTTTTGCTCATCCAAAGCCTGCTCTTTACGCCCGATCTCCTTGTCCAGATGATCGATGTCGACCTGTTGTTCGGCAATCACAGTCATGCAACTCCGAATGTCCGGCACCAAATCTTCGACCATTTCCCGAGCGCGGTCCATTTCGAAGTCCAAAGGCACTTCACTCTTGACCGCTTCTCGCACGGAAGAGCCCCAGGTTGTGACATAGCTGAAGACGTCTCTCCCAAAGACAAACGTCCCCAACACAGCAGCGACCACGGTTCCTACGAGCATTTTCTTAATCATCATTCACACTCCTCAATTCTTATGGGACACGATAAATTCCGCCGCAACACCCCACCATTCGCCCGTCGGCCTGAAATCTTGAAATATTTTCACAAGAAACGCTGGTCAACGCGTTTCTCATGGGTCGATTCCAACGTAACCCGTTCAAATGAAATGTCTTGCTAACAACAAAGATCGCCGATATATTGATAATGATCCGGTTCAATCGAACCACCTCAGAGCAACTGCAGTAGAGTTTTGACACAAGAGAGGCTGGAATCTCTGGGTTGGGAGTGCCTTCGCTCCCGCGGTCGTCGGGGCACAACCCGTTTGATGGCCCTTGCCGTCGCCGCCGGTCATCTGGTCTTGAGACCAGGTGAGCTGCAACTGGACCTGCCTCCAGCCGTCAGTTGAATGTGAAAGGCAACGATGCGGAGTATCTGTGCTTGGATCTGCTGGATCGCGGCCGCATCCGGTATCTGGATTCCCGTCCAGCCATTGCGTGCGGAACCGCCCGTGCAGCTGACGCTCCGGCCATCGCAGATCCGACTTGAGTCTTCCGCCGATCGACAGCAGATTCTGGTCACGTCGTTGATCGATGGCTACAACCGTGATTTGACCCGCGAAGTCGAGTTCGACCTGCAACCTGCTGGAGTTGCCACGATCGACGAACAGGGTGTCGTCCGCCCACAATCCGATGGTGCCGCGAGGCTCGTGGCGCGTTGGAAGGGTTCAAGCACTGATGTGCCAGTCGTCGTTTCAGGTGCCACGCAGCACTTGCCGATTGATTTCGAACGGGACCTGATGCCCATTTTTTCGCGTGCGGGCTGCAATGCGGGTGCCTGTCACGGCAAGGCGCGCGGTCAAAACGGATTTCAACTGTCACTGTTGGGGTTTGATGCCCAATTTGACTACGACGCCATCACCAGAGAGGGTCGCGGACGCCGAGTCTTTTTGGCTGATCCCAGACGCAGCCTGCTGTTGACAAAACCGACCGGTCAAACGCCACACGGGGGTGGTCGCCGCCTGCCGTTGGATTCCGAGAGCTATCGCATGTTGCGGCGTTGGATCTCGGATGGTCTTCCCCGCAGACACCCGCAAACTCCACAACTGCAAAGTGTAACCGTCACTCCGACCGAGGCGGTCATGCCAAATCAAGCGTCTCAACAACTGGTCGTCACGGCCTTATACAGTGATGGTTCAACGCGAGACGTCACGCATATGGCGGCGTACCAGTCGAATGAGAGTGGGGTCGCATCCGTCGACAACGCGGGGCTCGTCGTTGCCGGCACGATCATGGGCGAAGCCGCGATCATGGCCCGTTACGAGGGCAAGATTGCAGTCGCCCGAGTTCCGATTCCGCATCCCGATCCGATCGCGGCCGCTGCCTATGCCGACTTGCCAAGCACCAGTTTTGTGGACAAGTTGGTGTGGGATCAATTAACGCGACTTCGCATCACTCCGTCCGAAGCGGCGCCCGACCATAAGTTTCTCCGCCGGGCGGCGATCGACATCATCGGCCGATTGCCTACGTTGGAAGAGTCCCAGGGGTTCTTCGACGACCCCTCGCCCAACAAGCGCGTACGCCTGGTCGACTACCTGCTCGACCAACCGGAATACGCCGACCATTGGGCCAACAAATGGGCCGATTTGTTACGCCCGAACCCGTACCGAGTGGGCATCAAAGCGGTTCTGAACTATGACGCCTGGATCCGCAGCGCCTTTCGCCGTAACCAGCCATACGATCAGTTCGTCACAGACCTGATCACTGCTCGTGGCAGCACGTTCCGGAATGGCGCCGTCACACTCTTTCGCGATCGCCGGAGCCCTGACGAATTGACAACAATCGTCAGCCAACTGTTTCTCGGCATCCGGTTGGAATGCGCCAAGTGCCACCATCACCCGTTTGAAGTCTGGGGGCAGGAGGATTTCTACAGTTTTGCCGCATTTTTTGCCCGCGTTGGTCGCAAGGGAACCGGACTTTCACCGCCAATCTCGGGTTCCGAAGAGTTCATCTACACCGGCACGGGCGGCAGCGTCTCGCATCCTCTCACTGGAAAAAAACTCAGTCCGCGCCCGCTCTTCGGGGATCATCCCGAAATCGGTGCAGACCAGGATCCACGCCAAGTCCTGGCAGCCTGGATGACTTCGGATGAAAATCCATTTTTTGCCCAGGTGATGGCCAATCGCGTCTGGGCCGACCTGATGGGCCGCGGTCTGGTCGAGCCAGTCGATGATCTGCGAGCGACCAATCCGGCATCAAACTCCGCGCTCTTAGAAGCCCTGGGACGCGATTTTCGGGATCACCGATTTGATATCAAACATCTGATTCGTCGCATAACAACTTCAGCGGTCTATGGATTGAGTTCCTTGCCCACCGCCCGCAATGTTGCGGACACCCGGAACTACTCTCGGCACTACCGACAGCGCATTCGGGCCGAGGTGATGCTCGACAGCCTGTCACAAATCACTGAGGTGCGCGAAACGTTTTCGGCGATGCCCCACGACGGCACAGCCAAGCAGATTTGGACGCATCGAGTGGGTTCGTTGTTTCTGGACGCATTTGGCAGACCTGATCCCAATCAGGATCCTCCGTGTGAGCGAAATGGAGACACGACAGTCGTTCAGGCCTTGCATCTGATGAACTCAGAAAATTTGTTCAAGAAAGTCACCAGTGACTCCGGTCGCGCTGCCCGACTCGCAGCCAGTCAGCAGAGCGTGCAGGACATCGTGAACGAACTCTACTTGGTCACGTTCTCGCGTCGACCGACCAGCGAGGAACAAGCGATCACGGAGAAGTACTTTGCTACCGAAGGGCTGGACCGCCGCGGGGCAACTCAGGACTTGCTGTGGGCCCTGTTGAATACGCCCGAATTTGTGTATAAAGATTGATCCATTTCGCCCCGAAACATAAAGGGCAACACGATGGCGATTCGTCGTAACTGCGAAGGCACAGGCAGACGAGACTGCCTGAAACTTGGACTGGGCTCCTTTCTCGGTTCGGGATTCGTGGACCTGTTGCGGTGGCGTGCACAAGCCGCGCCACCACCCACAGCCCCTGGGTTGAC
>JBDOMX010000302.1:0-3848 GCA_039831615.1 Planctomycetaceae bacterium | reverse complement strand
AACGTGAACGTCAACAGCCTGGCGCCGGGCGATACGCGGACGGGGCGTTACCTGGGGACGCGCGAAGTTGATCAGGGACGCATGGTGACCGAGGGTACGCTTGAGCGGATCGGACAGGTCGACGAAGTGGCCCGTGTGGCCGACTTCTTTTGTGGTCCGTTGGGCGATTTCGTTTCGGGGCAGGTGCTGCGCGTGGACGGCGGGAGTCAGTGCTGGATGGCGTGAGTTCCTGGCTTGCGATGCGGGCTGGTTGTGCGTCGCCGTTTACTCGTTATCTTGCGGCGGCCCTTTGTTGTTCGGCGGCGGTTGTTGCGAGGCCTGCGGCGCTGCCTTCGCGATTCATCAGATACAGCAGCACCGGGCTGGCGACGTAGATGGAACTGTACGTTCCGACGAGCACGCCCATCACCAGGCAGAACGCGAAGCCGTGGATTCCCTCGCCGCCGATCACATAGAGAATGGCCACCACGATCAATGTCGTGGCTGATGTCAGCAGTGTGCGGGCGAGTGTCTGGTTCAGACTCTTGTTGACCATCTCCTCGGTTAACGCGGGGTTCTTTCCTCGCACTTCACGGATGCGGTCGAATACGACGATGGTATCGTTGAGGGAGTACCCGACGATTGTCATGAAGGCGGCGATCATCGGCAGATTGATCTTGAAGTCATCCAAAGCGAAGATCGATCCCAGCGGCGTTCCGCTGGCGTAGGCCGCCAAAGCGACCAGGCCCAAGACGACCGACACGTCATGCACGAGTGCCGCCACCGCTGCCAGCCCGAACGTGACGCGTTGGAAGCGGAACCAGATATAGGCCACGATGGAGATCAGGCTGATAATCATGGCCAGGATCGCAGAATCCCGCATTTCTGCGGCAACCGCAGCCGCAAAACTGTTGACCTCTTCGAAGATCGGGTCGCTGGCCATTGTCGCCTGCATCTTGGCCAGTGAATCGGTGAGGTCGGCTGCGAGGCCGGTTTCTGCCGGTGCTCGCAATTCCACTTCGGTAAAGCGCGGCACTTGCCCGGTCTGGGCCTTCATGCCCGGTCCCTTGGAGCCTGTCAAGTCGAAGAACAACGCGGGCGATTCGTATTTTCTGTTGTCTTTGTCGGCCTTCTTGCTCGGGTCTCTGGGGATGGCCCCGAGTTGATCTCCGAGGTACCGGGTGATGGTGTCGATCGCGACGGGGCTGCTGAAGGTGAGGACCGACTTGGAACCGCCGGCGAATCCTGCGTCGGCGGCTGACAGTTTCACTGGCTTCGCTTTGGCCTCTGCATCGTCTCCGGCATCGTCTCCGGCATCGTCTGCCGCATCGTCTGCCGCATCGTTGCTGGGAATTTCGTCAATGTCCGTGTACGTGACGGTCACCAGAACCAGATCCATATTGTCGGCTGCTGAGAGTTCGCTGCTGAGAGCTTTTCGCACTTTGGCGACGTTCTGGTTTGTGGTTCGCACGCGGAATTGCTTGACCTCCGTGACACCCTGATCACTCTCTTCCAGAGTCAGCAGACTTTCAACGGTCAGTCCGGAAGCCAGCGTCTCATTCTTGGCCAGGACGTTTTTGACATTGGTCAGTGTTTGAGGCTCGACAAACTCGATGGTGATCATCGTGCCGCCACGGAAGTCGATGTCGAGGTTGTTTTTGCCTCGGGAAAACAGCGTGACCATGCCGGCGAGAATCAGCACTCCGGAAACCATGCCTGCCAGTTTTCGTTTGCCGAGGAAGTCCCAATTGGTCGTTCCGACGATGCTCATCATATTCAGCTTGGAAATCCAGCGTTTTCGTTCGCAGACATCGAAGATCAGTCGGCCGAGGTACAGGGCGGTGAACATGCTCATCACAATGCCGATAAACAGCGTGACGGCAAAACCGCGAACCTGATCCGTGCCGATGATGTAGAGCACAACCGCCACGATCAGGGTGGTCACGTTGGCATCGACAATGGTGGTAAAGGCGCGCCCGAACCCATTGTGGATCGCCATTCGCAGGCTGGAGCCTTTCGCAGTTTCCTCACGAATCCGCTCGAAGATCAGTACATTTGCATCGACTGCCATACCGATCGTCAACACAATTCCGGCCAACCCCGGCAACGTGAATGTCGCCTGAATGAAGGCCATCGTACCCATCACCAGCAGAATGTTGACCATCAGGCACAGGTCCGCCACAATGCCGGCAAAGCGGTAGTAGATCAACATGAACACCAGCACGGCGGCCGAGGCGATGAGAATGGCCATCACGCCTTTCTCCTGAACGTCAGCCGCCAAAGTCGGGCCGATGGTGCTCTCGCTGACAGGGTCGCGCACCAGGGGGAGTTCCAACGCCCCGGCATTCAGTACATTGATCAGGCCATCGACTTCCTTCAGGGATGCCCCGCGGCCCATGGTGATCCGGCCTTGCGATCCGATCGTCTCGTTGATCGAGGGGGCCGAATGGATCTCGTTATTCAGGATGACCGCCAAGCGACGGAAGAAGCTGCCGGTCGCACTGCCGCCTTTGGTCGGGCTATTGCGACTGGTCAGGTTGGTGAAGCGGAATCCACCGGCCTGATTGAAGGTGAAGCTGACAGCCGGGTCACCGTTTTCATCGTTGGTGCGGCCTGCACTACTGAGGAATTCGCCCGTGACCCTCGGGTCGCGGGGATCAAATGCGACGAGGAATTCGGTGACATTCTTGCCATCGCGTTCAACAACGCGCGTCGCCACGTCGCCATCTTTGTGGACGTTCTTCGGCTCGCCGTCTTCGGTATTGCCTTCGGGAAACCAGCGTGCGACGACCCGCAGGTTCTTGATGACCGTTGACTTTTCCGGCGGCAATGCCAAGCCGTCGGCAATCAGACCCGCATGATCGATTCGGTTCGCGAGGATGCCGAATTCGAGTGAGCCGAGATCGACGATTTCCCGTTTCTTCTGCTCGACGACATCGCGGTCGGCGCCGGGAATGATGATTTCGATACGGTCTGACCCCACCTGTCGAACGGTGACTTCTTCAGTCCCTCCGGGATTGATGCGACGGCCGATGGCACCGACGAGTTTGTCCATCGTGACTCCGCTGACCACTTTCTGTTCGTTGTTGGCCACTCCCTCGTTCATTTTTTCCAGTGCCGCGCGATCGACCTGGTAGACCAGATTGGTTCCACCGGCCAAATCGATGCCGAGCCGAAAGGACTCGCGCCAGCGGTGATCCTTGTCGCCTTCCTTGGGTGGAACCGGTTTGGGCGTTGTGGGCTTCTCGCCTTTTTCGACTTTCTCTTTCCAAGCGGCGAGGTCCGCCGTGTAGTTGCTCTGTTGAATGCTGGCCCGCACGTAGGGGTAGATGAAGAAGATCAGGCTCACCAGAATGGCTGCCAGCACGCCGGTCATCTTGCCTGCCAAATCCTTCAGTTGCAGCGACTTGGCGAGAAAGTTACCTAGACCGAAGGCCAGGCCAACGGCTGCGATGACCAGCAGCATTCCGGCAGTCACTTCTGAAATGGCGAACAGCAGCGTGGAATCAACGAACATCGATGACCGTCCCGTAAATTTCTAATGCCTGGTGAGGCTTCGTTCAAATCGCAGTCGACACGACGCACGTCGTGGCTACGATAGTTTATCAACCTTCTCCGCGTCATCCTCGTCACCGAGAACATGCTCGATATAACTGCGGTGAATGGGGATGCGGGTGTTGTCGTCGATCTTGATCGAGACTTTCGTGCCATCCGGCTCGACGCTGGCGACAGACCCCATTATCCCACCGCGCGTGATCACGCGATCGTTCTTCTTCAACTCGGCCAGCATCGTCTTGTGCTTTTTCTGCGCTTTCCGCTGCGGGCCGAGAATGATCACGTAAAACAACACGAACAGAATTGCTAACGGC
>JBDOMX010000677.1:0-3854 GCA_039831615.1 Planctomycetaceae bacterium | reverse complement strand
CCGAAGAGTCCCAACCTGAACGCCTACATGGAGAGGTGGTTTCGCAGTCTGAAGTCCGAGTGCCTTCACCGGATGGTCTTCTTCGGTCAGCGGTCACTCGAGCGAGGTGTTACCAACTTCGTTCATCATTATCATGGCGAGAGAAACCATCAGGGTCTCGGCAATAAACTGATCGATTCAGAGAAAGGAGTCGGTGCCGTCGCTGGTAAGATCGAGTGCCGAGAACGGCTTGGTGGCATGCTGAAGTACTACCACCGTCGCGTTGCCTGAGGTTATTTCTCAACGACTGGAACATGCACGATCTGCGATGACGGTACGCGATCAGCGTGGCCCGACGCCAATTCCACGGCTTGTGGTCGCTCTCTCCGGTCGAGGCTCGACCGAACTCGTGGGTGAATTCCTGCTGCTAAAACCTGATTGTCAAAGAGCTTTGCGGTCGGTTCAGTTTTTTGCCCCTACGACGTCACGGGCTGGTCGAGTCTCTCGGCGACGATGATGGGCCGCGGTGCGTTGCTCACAGCGTCCGCAAGGCAATTGTCCCTTGTTCCTCATCGCGCTGGTCCGTGCCGAGAGCCGTCGTTGCAAACACGGCGCCGTGGAGTCTTACAAGAATCGGATAGGAGGCCCATTTCCGCTGAGAACTCACACGGATTCACCCTCAACGACGATCCGGCGCCAAAGCTCGAAGGTCGTTAGCATCCACAGCCGCAGCCCATACCGACCGCGACCTTCCTCGATATTGTACGACAGCAACTGCCGCACACGTTCGGGATTGAACAGGCCGGCCCGGCGCACCGATCGGGGACTAAGTATGTGTCGGACGTAACGACGCATCTCGGATTTGAACCAATAGTGAACCGGGACCCGCATTCCGCTCTTCGGCCGATCGATCACTTCCTTTGGCAAATCGTTCTCATAGGCTCGCTTCAGCACGACCTTTTCGATGCCACGATCCAGTTTACATCGTGCGGGCATTCGGAAACTGAATCGTACCAGTCGCTCATCGAATAGCGGTGCCAAGGGAGTGATGTCGTGTGCCCCCAGCATGCGCTCGACTTTGGGCAGGATCAGGTGAGCCCCTTTTTCGCGGATATTGACAGATGTCAATCTGTTCAGAAACAGGCGGGGGCTATCCGCTTCGAGATAGGGCGTGAAGACGCCTTCCAGATCACGTTCCACGTTCAGCGCCTGGCGCACATCATCGCTGAGTAGAAACTCTATCTCTTCCCATGCTCTGCGGTAGGAGTGGAGATAACAACGTTCACGAAAGTTGCGTTCACGGTCGATGCCACCGTACCAGTGATGCAACATCATGGGCAGATTCTTAGGACCACCGAAGCAAGGGTCACCGCCTTCGCCATTGAATATGAACTTGACATCGCCGCTTACGTGACTCGCCAACTCGAAGTTCGGTTGGGTGATCGGATCTCCGATGGGGTCGTCCAGATGCCAGATCATCCTGCGCAGACGCGGCAGGAAGTCACGCGGCTGGACAAGAACTTCTCTGTGGTCCGTTCCACAACGCTCGGCGACGGATCGAGCGAACTCCAGTTCATTGGGATAGTCCGGTCCAAAATGAAGCGCCCACGTCCGAACATTGCGCCCCCCAATTTGACGCGCCAACTCGGCGGTGATGACACTGGAATCCAGACCTCCGGACAGAAACACTCCGAAGGGTTCGTTGTGAGGCATCCGTTCCTCGACAGCGCGTTGCATTTCTGTGGAGAAATCACGTGTCCACGTTGAGTCGCCGTTGTTGACAGTCGCTTCACGCTCGGGTTCATCAGTCTCAAAGTGGTACCAGCGAGTGAGTGTTGGTTCGGAATCCGGTTCAAGGCGAACCGCATGGCCTGCGGGAAGTTCCCACAGATTCTCCAACATCGTCCCGGAACCGGGTACGAAGCTGCACGAGAGGTACTGGGCCAGTGCAGCGGGTCGAATCGTTTTACGAAAACCGGGCACTCGCGTGATCGCCTTGGGTTCAATGGCGAACAGCCATCGGGAATCGTGTTCTGCGTAATAGACAGTGCGGCAGCCGGCTCCGTCTCGCACAATGTGCAGGCTTTGTCCGTCGCGAACGACAAGTACGAACCCGCCGCGCAATTGGTTGGCGATGTGAATTCCGTCCCGCATGAAAGCGTCGGCCAACGCAGCGTAAAACGGGCGATCGTTCGAGGATGGCACGCCCGTTGTTTCACGGAGTGCATCGTCGTCAATTCCGATCAGATACCCGCACAGGGCCACAGTCAGGTCACGTTCGGGAAAGTCGTGCAGGGCCGCTCGCACCAACCCGAGTCCGCCGTTGTACCGAGACGGGCGGAGTGACATGGTCGCCGGCCGGGCTGCGTTGGTGACCACATCGGGGCCACCGCGATGCGCCAAGATGTCAGACATCGCAATCCCCAGTCGCTCATCAGGCGGTCCGGTGAATCCGGAAATGGCACCCATGCTTTAGTCTCCGTCATTCCTGTGAAACAAAACGCAACATGGCGGCGGCTTCAGGGGCCAAAGTGCAATTGGGATTGTCGGCAACCTGCTGGAATTGTCGTTTCGCATGATCGCGATCGCCTTGCAGTAAGCTCAGCATGGCCAGCTTGTAGAGTGACTTGCGGGCCTCCTCACTGTCGCCGTAGGTCTCCATTGTGTACTCGAACTGGGTCCGCGATTTGTCCAAATGCCCTTGTCCAAGATGCGCCTTGCCAATAAAGAACGCTGCGCGGCTAGCCAGGCCGCCTGTCGGATGTGCCTGCAGGTACGCTTGAAATCTTTGTATCGATTCGACGTACCGCCCGTGCATCAGAGCCGTTCGACCGGCGGCAAACTGCGTGTTGACAGGCTTCTTGCGTTCACACCCGCCGCTGTTGCACACAAGCAACAACAGGATCAACCATTTGACATCGACCACGAAGCATCTCCCAGTCCGGCATTGTGTTGGTCTGCGATTATCCAAAATCACCATCACCCCCGCCGCCGCACCCTCCAGAACCACTGCTTCCGCCACTGCTGTACGCTGTGTCTTGTGCGAGAAGTGTGCTGAAGGTGTCCCCGTGAGTGAATGCGGAACCCATCCCCATTATCAAGAACGGGAACATCAACGCGTCAGCCGGCAAGGCGCGTTCTTTGTTCGCCACATCGTACGCGTTGGTGCGTTTGAGTTTCTCGAAGTCCGCGGGAAACAGGCCCAAATCTGTCAGGGGGTGGTCGCGCAGTGGCAACAGGTCACCAGACCGGATGCGCTGTTCCATTCCGACTCCGTGCGCAGTCGCGTCGTGCAGCAGGAACACAGGCAGATCCGCACGCTCGTCCATCAATTTCCGCGCAACGGGAGCCATATAGGATGGGTAGCCGGATTCTGATAACACCAGCATCCGTTGCTCGGCATGAAAGCCGTTCCTGACGAACAGATCGACCAGAATATCGCGTTCGACAATCAGAATGCGTTCCACGCCGTAGTCGTAGATGTCCGGCTCGGTCCACTCTGGTGGCGGCTTTTTCAAAGCTGGCTTGGTCAGCAATTTGAAATCTTTGCTCCCCTTCCGATTCTTCCACAACTTCAGATGCGAATCAAAACGTGACCGTTCGACCGTCGGCCTTAAGAAATAGCAGGCGATCGCCAAAACGCTCGTCAAAACGAGCGTGCCGGCGATCAAGGGCAGCACGTAAGGAAGGGTTGTATGGTCACCGACCATGATGATGCCGAGTGCGATGCCCATCGGAGCCAGTCCGACCAAGGCGTATTTGTACTGTGGACGGCTCATACGGCGGCAAAATACAGCATACAACTGATTCTCAGTAAACCATTGCGTGCCATTCTGGCTGGCTGACTTTATGCACGCCACAAACTTTCCATCAGT
>JBDOMX010000569.1:0-3870 GCA_039831615.1 Planctomycetaceae bacterium | reverse complement strand
ATGTAAACGGCGAATCCGGTGTACAACGCCGTCGCACAGATGACGAAGAAGACGTTCACGACTCCCGGCCGAGCCGACTTTGGCAAGTACTTCAGGTTGAGATATAGGATCGCGGGGACGTAAATCGCCATCGCGCACCCATTGATCGCGGCGTTGATGAAGAAGAAACCGAGAATACTCACGCCGGAGATCTCTAAGATGACGAAACTTGTAAAACCAATCGTCCACAACGTGAGCATCAGCGGCACGTACATCGAGCCGGCGGACCACTTCTGAGTAGAGGGAAACCCCTTGTGGATGAGATCGATCCACATGCGAATTCCACCGTCGACATTGGCAAGCACCGTGCTAAAGAGCGCGGCAATCGCGATCACCAGGAACAAGTAAGTTCCGAAAGTCCCCATCGCCTTACCGAGAATGCCCGACAGATCAAAGATCACGTTGTTCTGAGCAAACCCTTGCTCCTGCGGGTAAAGCGCCACGAGCGCGGCAAACATGAACAAGAACAATGTGACCACACTTGTCAGGCCGAATATCACCCACGTGTCGAACTTAACGAAGTTGAACCATTCGCGAAATCGCTTTTGGTTTTCCGGTGTGTCGTTGAACCGATAGCCCGTCTCGTTAGCCCGCTCCTGTTTGCCTCGTATGTCGACCGCCAGCATCGGAAACCGTTTCCCCATGCCGATGCCCTTGTCGCGCAGATAGTAGGCGTAGTACAGATTTCCAAATCCGCCCACACCGGCAAAAACCAACGCTCCAAAGAATCGGTAGAAAGGGAAGTCGCCACGGTCCAGCTTTTTGTTGTCATTGGTATCCTCTCCCGGGTCCAACTCGCCGTTCTCATTAACGTCCTCTCCTGCGACGTTGAGCTGTATCGTGGGAGGCAGACTGACAATGCCGCCCGCCAAATCCTTCGCCTTTTGCATCGTGCCGATCTTTAGCACAACCACGATCAAGCCCACAACAATCACGAGGACCAGGAGTGTGACGATCTTCTCCAAACCGTCGTAGATTCTCTTCGGGCCGAGAAGGACGATCCAGACCGCAGCGGTGACGGGAAGATACCACAACCAGTCGGACCCCCAGACGGATCCTTCCTCCCAGGGTCGCGCGAACAGCCCCGGCGTTTCGTCGGAACCGAAAATCAGGAACCGAACGGTCGCCGAGACGGCCCGTTGCCAGCCAGGTAGCATCGTCAGAGCGAGCAGGAGGCCCATGAAGACGTAGCTGATTTTCACCGAGGCACGTGCCAGGCCGGCCAACGCAGTCTCGCCCGTCGCGATAGCCCAACGACCGATCTCCAGGTTGATCCAGATCTGGAGAAAGACAGCGAGCATGGGCGCCCACGCCATCACCGCGCCGAACCGAGCGGTGATCCAGGGCCAGAGAATAAGTTCGCCGGAGCCAACCGCCATCCCGACCATGATCGCTCCCGGACCGGCCAACCGCCAGCAGCTCGTTCCCATGTCGGGCAGGTCGCCTTTGCGCAGCGGCTCAATTGAGTTTGCCATCAGTATCCCTCGCTTCATCCAACACCAGGTTTGCCAGCTCTTCACGATGGTGCGTCGCATCTCCCAGGAGATACTCCGCCGCCTTGACTCGCTTGTAGAAGAAGTGCAGATCGTGCTCCCAAGTGAAACCGATGCCGCCGTGACACTGGACGGCGTGATTGCCGACCTCGCGTCCTGCGTCTGAACAATAGGCCTTGGCAATCGACACGGCAGCGTCGGCCGCAGGGTCGTTCTCAGACAACGCCCAGGCGGCGTAGTAGACCGCCGACCGTGAGCTTTCCGTCAATAGCAGCATGTCGGCGCACTGATGCTGAACGGCTTGAAAGGAACCGATGACCTGGTCGAATTGCTTGCGAGTTTTTGCATACTCGACCGTTGTGTCGAGCATCCACTGGACTGCGCCGCACAGCTCGGCCGCTGCCAGCGTTGCCGCGACTTGATTGGCGCGACGGATGGCCTGCCGTGCCTCGTCTCCCTCGGCCGCAACTTGAGCGGAAGCAACCTGCACGCCGTCGAAGCGCAGCTCCGAGAGGGGGCGCGTCGCATCCATACCGGGCGTGGCTTCGATCGCGAGTCCGTCAGTATCGGCAGGCACTGTCACGACGACCGGTTGGCTCTCTTTCGCAGCAACACAGACGATCATGTCGGCGATACCGGCATCCATGACCATCACCTTCTTGCCGTCCAATCGGTATCCGTTGCCGCTGGCTTCGATTCTGAGCCCAGCGGCAGGCTCCTTCCAATTCAGATCCTCGCCCAGTAAGGCGACGGCGGCCTTCAGAGAACCGACCGTCATCTTCGGCACATAACGTCGAGCGACTTCCTCGTTCGAACAGGCGGCCAGTAGCGTTGCTGCCCAGTTGGTAGAAAGAAAAGGCCCCGGCACGCATCCTTCTCCAAGCTGCTCGGCCACCACCGCAAGCTCGATGACGGTCAAGTCAAGGCCGCCGACTTGTTCCGGCAAATGCAAACCGATCCAACCTTGATCGGCCATCGATTGCCAGAGGTCGACGTCGAATGCGCCGCCATCGACGACTTCGCGCACTCGTGGCAAAGGAGACTCGCGGGCGACAAATGAACGAGCCGATTCCTGGATAAGCTTCTGCGATGGAGAAAGATCATAGTCCATAGTCGTTTGACCCTCACCCTAGTAGCTTTTCGGAAGTCCGAGCACACGTTGGGCGATGATGTTTCTTTGGATTTCGCTGGTACCGGCCTCAATTGTGTTGCCGCGTGAACGGAGGTAGGCAAACTTCCAACGACCCTCGTCGAATCCCTCGAGTTGAGCGACGTCGCCCAGGACTTCGCTGGCCGTACGAGCGAGCTTCTGATTCAGCTCGCTCCAATAGAGTTTGCTAATCGAACTCTCCGGCCCCGGCGTTTCATTCTTGTTTTGCTTCGAGAGCGCCCGCTCGGAGTTGAGCCGGAAAACTTCCAGTTCAAGATACATCTGCGCAATCTTCTGGCGATTGATTGGATCGTCCGCCAGCAAGCGGCCGTTTCGCTTGATCGACCGCGCCCTTTGGATCAGCGCATCCAGCGAGCGCTTCATGCCCACGTAAATTGTCAAGCCGAGATTAGCACGCTCGTTCATCAGCACGGTCATGGCAACGCGCCAGCCGTCGTTCTGCTCACCCAGTTGATTCGCGACCGGGACACGCACATTGGAAAGGAAGACCTCATTGAAACCGGATTCGCCCGTCATCTGTTTCAGCGGTTTCACTTCGACGCCCGCCGACTTCATATCCACCAACATCGCGGTGATGCCTTTGTGCTTCGGCGCGCTGGGATCGGTGCGAGTCAGCAGGAGGCACCAATCGGCAAGATGAGCGATGCTCGTCCAGATCTTCTGTCCGTTGACGACATAGTGGTCGCCGTCGCGGACAGCCCTGGTGGCGAGCGCCGCCACGTCGCTGCCCGCGTTCGGTTCCGAAAAACCCTGGCACCAAATGTCGTCGCCGGACAGGATGCGGGGCAGGAAATGTTTTTTCTGAGTCTCTGTACCGGCCGCGATGATCGTCGGCCCCACGAGACTCTCGCCCAGAACTCCGACGCGTTCGGGCGCGTTGGCGCGAGTGAGTTCCGCCGAAAAGATCGCTTGTTGAATCGGGTTGGCACCGCGGCCGCCGTATTCCTTCGGCCAGGCAGTGCCCGCCCAGCCGCCGCGGAACAGCGTGCGCTGCCAATCGCGCAAGTATTTGTAATACGCCTGCGCGTCTTCACCCTCGCCGCGAGGGCCGTCGTACGATAGCGGAACGTTTTCCTTCAGCCACGCGCGAACTTCATCGCGACAGGCACGCTCTTCGGTCGATAGGTTGAGGTCCATGACCGGCTTTCCAGCTCCCTTTGTTGATGA
>JBDOMX010000211.1:0-3873 GCA_039831615.1 Planctomycetaceae bacterium | reverse complement strand
CATGGCGATCCTCCGTGAGTCCGTGTGACTGTTTTTGCACACGGAGGATCGTCACTTTCGCCAATCGCTGGAATACCTTATTGCAACCTGATTTACGACATAAACTGGCGCTGTCCAATTAGAACGGCTGTACGGCACACCGATGACCTCGCGGTTCTTGCGACGGAAGCGAACTGCATGATTTCTGACTTTGCAACTGCCGGGCGGTTTGCGACTTCCTTTCTGGCTGTGATTCACCGTGCGGAATGCACGATCTCGTTCGTCGGAGCCGGACATGAAGCATGGCTGATTCGTTCAAACGGTTTCGTAGAGCACCTCAGACCGGACAATCTGCCGTTGGGACTCGATCGCAGCGCGTGCTACGAAGTCCAACACATACGCTATCGCTCCGGCGACCTGCTGTTGCTGGCCACCGACGGCATCACCGAAGCCTCAGATCCTGACCGGCGGATGTTTGGAGTTCCACGCATGTTGGAGACCGTAGTACACCAAAGAGCGAGCTCGCCGAATCAGCTTGTGCAGAGCCTGATGTCCGAGGTGATCGAGTTCCGGCGTGGTGCTGAACAACAGGATGACATCACGGCCGTGGTTGCCAAATTTGGAGGTTGAGTCCGACAGTCAATGACTGGCGACACTTCCATTCCAATGAAACGCTTCGGTTTGTCGGAGCGGGTCCAGCCAATAGCCGGAACTGATGATCTGCAGCGTTGTTGTGTGCTCACCTGTGTGGTCTACCTCAAGATCCCAGATGATCAATGCCGCTTCAGGAAATTTCTCCTCTGCTAACTCGTCTTCAAACAGCCTGTTGAGAATGGCATCCTCGTCCATACCCGAAGCCAGCATCCGCACGATGGTTCCCGGAGCGGTCTCGTCCGTCAGGCGTTCGACGGCTTCCGCGTCCGGACACTCCAGCTCCAGCGTCACCCGCACGGCATCAGGGGTCGGAAACTGCTGTTCGTTGACGACCGCGAGCAGACTGCCAACGCTGAACATGGCTCGATGCAGCTCCATATCTCCGCCCTGCTCCCACAGTTTTTCGAACTGGCAGTCGTTACTGAGATTCTGGATCTGTCCCTCCGTGAGAACATCGCCCAGTTTATGCGCCAGCACGACAGCGGCAGCCTGAGCCGGCTCCAGATCCTGCAGCGACAGAATACACATTTCGCGAATCTCCTCCGGGCTGAGCTCCGCAGCTCCGTCGACTCCCAGCTTTTCAAGAATCGCCACCAGATCAGCAGACTGCCAGTCTCCGTCGACTTCCTTCAGTTCCTCAAAACGAGCCACGTGGATCTTATAGACTGATATCCCGTTCATCCTGAAAGAGGGCGAGAACTCCAAACAGAGGGTTTGGTCGAAACTTCTGACCAGTCAATGTTAGCAGAGTTCAGAGCAACTGCCTTTCGCCAATGTGGATCGACTACAAAGTTCAGCGAATGCTGTTACGTGCCCGTGAGGTGTCGGCTAATCATCTTCCTGTTGTTTCGTCCAGATCCATCCCAGTCGTTTGAAGTAAATCGGCATTCCAATCACCGTGATCGCCATCACGGTGAGGAGAGTCGGATAGGCATTCGGACTTTTGAGTTCCGGCATCTCCTCGAAGTTCATTCCGTAAATCCCGGCCATGAACGTCAGCGGAATGAAGATACTGGCCATGATTGTCAGCACCCGCATCACTTCATTCTGTTTATTGCCGATGGCTGAAATGTAGGTACTCAGCAGGCTGCCGGCGGTTTCCCGGAACGTTTCAAGGACATCCGCGACCTGCACGCAGTGATCGTAGCAGTCGCGCAGGAAGACCTCCACATCTTGACTGACATAGGGACAGTCGTCCCGAATCAGGACGTTAATCGCATCGCGCTGTGGCCAGATGCCGCGTCGCAGGATGAGCAGATTGCGTTTGATTCTGTTGATCTTGTCGAGCATCACCGGCGTTGCGTTGGCGACAACACGCGATTCCAGATCTTCCAGATGTTCACCGTACTGTTCGAGGACCGGATAGTATCCATCAATAATGGTGTCGATGATCGCGTACGCCAGGTAATCAGGCCCGGACGTTCTCATCGCTCCTTTCCTGCTGCGAATCCTGCGCCGCACCGGATCAAGAACGTCTCCGTATTTTTCCTGAAACGTCAGTACGAAATTCTTTCCGAAGAAAATGCTGACTTGCTCGACATCCAGATGATGTCGTGCATCCACTCGCACCATCCGGGAAATATAGAACTGGTGAGCGTCAAAACTTTCTGTCTTTGGACGTTGCGGAACGTTGACGACGTCCTCAAGCGCCAGGATGTGAATCGAGAACAGCTCACCAATCGCTCGGATCAGTTTTTCGTCCCCGAGTCCCTGCACGTCGATCCAGACAACGCCCTCTGTAGCCAGCTCATCGCGAATTTCGTCTATGGTTTCTATTTCGCTGTCAAAGACTTCCGCGGGTGTGTAACGAATGATGCGGAGCTTTGGCACATCGGCATCTGTATCGACGACAAGCGTTCCCGGACGGGCTCCAACCTTCGTATGTTTCTTCGCGAACAGCTTCGACATCGAATTACCTTGCGTTCTGACCTGTTGCGACGGGATGATTCGTCGAACCGAAAGCACGGGTGGGTTCAGATCGTGTGGCCGTTGTGTTCCGGGAAGCGCCCGCATACAGGGACCACTGCACCATTCCGCATGCCCAGCGTATCACATCCATTTGCTGTTGAGCATTCCACCGAAGTATTCGACAGCGATGACAGTCGGATTCGTGAAATCGAATAGCGCGATCCTGATTCATCGGGATTTGATTTAGCCGGCTCTTAGCCCTGTGGCGGAAGCGGTGGTGGGCCCTGGGAGATGGGCTCGTCAGGACGTACCGACATGGCAATTACATCGATGTCGAAGACGGCAACCAGCGAAATCACGGCACCGGACGCGGCTACTAAGCCCTAAACCGGGACAATTGGATTTCCGACAACTCAGTGAAACGACAAACGCCACGCGAAACACGTGGCGTTTGTCTTATTGGGTGCCCGGAATGGTCGCTGGCACACTTCGCGCCCCTACTGCTGACTGAACGTGAGTCCTCGCAGACTGTCATCACCGCTGTGATCGACAACCGGATCAAGACCACCGGTTAACACGAAACCATCCACCTTTGAATTGGCCTGAGCGAGCTGTGCCTGAGCAGCGATCAACTGCAGGTTGGAATCAAAGAAGGTTCGTCTCGCCACCAGCACCTGAACAAAGCTGGTTTCTCCCGCTTCATAGGCAGATTCCGCCAGCTTCAAAGACTCAATCGCGTTCGGCAGTATCTTCCCCTTGTACTGATTGACCGCAGCCAGCGCGGAATCGTAGTCGCCGGATACTTCCGCCAGTCGGGCTTCGATTGATTTTTCGGTCCGCTGAACTTCAAGTGTCGCTCGACAGAATTCTGCCTGAGCGGCAGCAATGTTGCCCTGGTTCCTGTTGAAGATGGGAATGGGGGCTCCAACCTGAAAATTGATCATGCCGTTATCGGTACTATTGTCCACACCTGCACCGAGCTGAAACGTCAGGTTGGGAATCGCCTGAACGCCGTGCCGTTGCAGTTGAGCTCTCGCCTGAGACACTCGGGTTTGTGCGGCACTGTACTCTGGACTGCTGTTGACGATCGTTGACTTGACGAACAACCAGTCCTGTGTCTGCAGGTGCTGCGGAAGTTTGCCGAGCAGCCTGGTCGGCTCGATGTGCGGCGTTCCCGACAGTGCAACTAACCCGCGCCAAGCCGCTGCCAACCGGACACTGGCCTGCTGGCGAGCGAGATTGATTTCATTCTTCTGAATCGTTGCCTGCAGGACCTCAAGCTTTGAACCTTCGGCTGCTTTGACGCGAAGTTCGGCGACCTGAACACCCTTA
>JBDOMX010000379.1:0-3874 GCA_039831615.1 Planctomycetaceae bacterium | reverse complement strand
CTGGTCCCGGTTAATGCGTGTGTGCCGATGGCTTGGGGAGGTCGCCATTGGCGAAGAATCAACCGGCTGAGATTACGATGCTTCAGATTTCGGAAGTGCAAGAATCTCCTGCATTTAACGGTCGGCGGAGTTTTTTGACCCTACGGGATCACGCCCGTCGAATTTGCACAGCTTGGTAAGATTCAACATCTTTAGTTTTATAGGTCAAAATGTTCGGCGGAATAAATTCACCACACGGCCTCGTCCTGACATGTGGCCTAAAGCCGAAAGAAGTCCGGATGCGGTCGGCCCTACTTCTTGCTTGCAAGCGGCATTTCGTACAGCCCGACCACGCCCTTGTCCCCGTAGGTCTTGGGTCCCGTCATTTGGGCGACGGCGATGTGGCGGCCGTCGGGATGCAGGCTCATCCCATAGGCCGGCCCCTTGACTTTGAAGCTGGCCAGTTTTTCTTCTTGGTCGAGTTTCCAAAACCAGATCTCGCCAGTTTGCGCACCGACGCCGGCTGTCACGAAAAAACTTTCAGGGTGGACGGCTAAGTGGTGGAAGATTGAGCTGGCGAAGGTCGAGACCTGTTTGCGAATTTGCTTGCCGGTGTTCCAATCGAATTGCAGGATCAGCCCGGGGCTGCCATAGCTGTCGCGTCCGCAGCAGAAGACCGTCTTGCCGTCCGGGGTGAACGCTATGTCCCGGACGCCGCCATAGTTGATGTCCGTGCCGCCTTTATAGTTCGACAAGTCCTTGGCGTCGAATTCACGCAGCTGCTTGCCGGTGTTGAAGTCCCACTGTTTGATCTTCTGATCGCCTCGATCGCCGGTCAGCAGGTGCTTCCCGTCCGGATGAAACGCGGAACTGAAGACTGGGCACGTATGACCGGTCAGTTCGCGAACGGGCGAGCCGTCCGTGAGCGACCACAAACGCACGATGCCATCGCCGCCGCCGGTGGCAACCAGATTGCCGTCGTTGCTGATCGCGACAGTTCGCATCGTCCCGTGGCCGGTCTCGATGCTCCAGCGCACTTGGGGTTGTTCGCCGAGCGTGTCCCAGGTGATCAGCCGGCCCACCATGTCGCCGGTGACGACCAATGACTGTGTTTTATGATCCGCTGCGCGGTGGGACGGATTGGAAATCTGTCCTACTTTGCCGGAGCCGGTTTTCGGCGCGGCTGGCTGTGGCAATGGTGGCGGAGCGGGGGACAGTTGCGATGCCGGCGAAGTGACGGGCACGTTGGATGTGGCCCAGCTCGCGGAGGTCACCACCCAACTTTCGTGGTCATCGCGGATCTCGGTCGATCCGGTGTTGATGTCGGTGACGTAGATCTTGCGGCCGCGGCCGCCGGCGAAGCACCAGCGGCCGGTGGGATCGATCACACATGACATCAGCGGGATCTCGTATTCAAACTCGCGGAGCAGTTTGGTGCCGGTCGGATCGATCGTCTGTAGGTTGGTTTTCATCAGGCCAGCACCTCCTTGATGACCGACGATGCCGGATCGGCCACGGGATTTGCGCGTCCGCCGATCTGCCAGGTGGCGGTCGAGTCCAGCTGCATTGCCGTGAGGATTGTGTGGAACAGGTCGGCTGCGTCAACCTGTCCGTCGATGACTTCGGTTCCCAGGTCGTTGGTTTTTCCCAACACGACGCCCGGCTTGATGCCGCAGCCGGCGAACGCCATCGACCAGGCGTCGCCCCAGTGGTCGCGGCCGCCGTAGTAATTGATCCGCGGCGTGCGGCCCATCTCGCCCATGATGACGACGAGCGTGTCGTCCAATAATCCGCGGTCCTGGAAGTCGTCCAGGAGTGTTACGAACGTGCGGTCGAATTCCAGACAACGCTGTCGCTGCCAGTGAAAGTTTTCGAAGTGAGCGTCCCAGTCGTGGTGTGCAACCTTTACGCAATTCACGCCGGCTTCCAACAACCGCCGGGCCAGCAAGCAGTTTCGGCCGAAATGGTGATCGCCGTAACGCTTGCGATCGACGGCCGATTCGCGTTCCAAGTCAAAGATCTCCTTCCGTCGCATCAGCGCATCAGCCTTCTGATAACTCTCGGCGTAGGCTTTGATTGCTTGCGGGTTGCGTCCTTTCAGAAATCTGGCATTGGCGCGTTCGCGGATGCGATCGCGGGCGGCGGCCGTTGCGTCGCCGATCGCATCAGGCCGCGCGATGTTCGCCGGCGGCTTGCCGTCGATGATCATCACACCTTCGTATTTCGGACCCAAAAATCCGGCATCGCCCACATCGGTGTAAGCCTGAGGGTGATGCCGACGCATGGTAACGTAACCGGGCAACAGATCGTTGGGACGTTCCACCAGCTTCGCGACCGCGGACCCCAGCACGGGATAGCCGGGAACTTTGCGGCCCGATTGCAGCAAATAGTGACCGCGAAAGTGGCTGGTCTCGCCGGTGTTGACACTACGGATCACGGCCAGACGATGCATGTTCTGCGCCGTGTGTGGCAACAGTTCGCCGATCCGGATTCCCGGCAAAGATGTGCCGATCGATCGGAACGGCCCGCTGTACTTCGAGCCCGGTTTAGGATCGAATGTCTCTAGCTGGCTGGCGCCTCCGGAAAGAAACAACAGCAGCAGTTTCTTGCGAGATGGCGCAGTTGGTTTCGCCGCCAGACTGATGCGCGGTAGTGCAGCCATCGCCAGCGCACCTCCCAGCGTCCCCTGCAGCATGCATCGCCGCGAGAGCTGCCGAATCGTCAGATGGCCATGTTCGGGCTCTTGCATCAGTTCCTCCTATCCCTGCACGTTTTTCATTTAACTACTTCGCAGAATGTTGTTTTCTTGCGCGCATTTTCGTAACCCGAAGCAGAAGGCGAGGAGACTTATTGGCCTCGCCTTCTGCCACGGGTTAAACAAGCTAGTGATTCAAGCGAAATTCCGCGGACAGAATTTGTCCCCAGACGATTTGCCGCAAAACTTCGCGTCGCTGTTTTCGGTCGCTTGCTGCCGAAACCAACTCGACAACATCCGCCCGTTCTTCGTCGGTCGGACGTCGAGACATAACAGCCAAGTACAGCTCATCGGCCAACTCGGCGGGCGTCTCCTCGTGTGCCAGCAGGTCCAATAAGACGGATTCGTTCATGAACTTGACCATCTGCTCGCTGTTCGAAAGGAACAGAGCTTGATCGACAGACGGTTGGAAGCCGTTGTCCGGCTGGCCGGGCAGACGCGCGAAAACGGTAAACAGTGTTTGCAGATCCCGCTGGAGATCGCCGTAGACTTTTTTGTGGACGCGCCAGCGCAGGTCGGTTGTGTTGGCAGGGGTGATTGGACCTTCGGAACTCGAGGTCCCTGGCTTGCGTTGCGGCCTAGTGTCGTCTTTTTGCTCGGCTTCAATCATCTGACGCTGCGTTCGCTCGAGTCGCGACGGCAATCGTCCGGTTACCTGCAGGACGCTCCAGCCGAGTTGTTCCGGGGACAGCGGTCGTAATGCGGCCACGGCGAACTGGGACGGGTTTGGTGTGCTCGAGTTGTGAACGGTGGCCGGCAAACGACTTGACCGCTGATAGACTCGTGACACGGCGATGTCGCGCAAGAGACCGCGGATGTCGTAATTTGTTTGTTCGAGCCGTTCGGCGAGCAACTGCAACAGCGCCGGATGCGATGGCGGATTGTCGGGATGGTGCATGTCGAGCGGGTGAACGATTCCGCGGCCGAGCATCACCGCCCAGATACGATTGGCGATGTTGCGGGAGAATCCATTCGTCTCGCGCCGCGGTAGAAACTTGGCAAGTCGAGATCGCCGGCTGTAAACGGGGATTCCCATGCGTCCTTTCTGCGGCTTGACCTTGTATTCCTTATCTTTCTCGAGCGTCGGATCGGCGATCATTTCTCCGCCAGGCAAACGTGGGTTCGTCTCGCCCGCCGTTC
>JBDOMX010000690.1:3003-3880 GCA_039831615.1 Planctomycetaceae bacterium | reverse complement strand
CGCTAACCAGTTCATCACGCCACTTTTTTACATCGTTCGCACTCGGCTTCCATGCCATACTCGATCTCCTCAGGAACGAGTCTTACAATATCCAGACTTTTCAGACAAGTGCGACTGTAGTACTAGGTCACGAATGTCCTGGGGTTCGCCATCTTCACCTTTGAGAGTGAAGCCGGTTTCATCCAGGGTTTCGTTGGCCAGCCGTAAAGCCTCTTCGCCTTCACGTACGCTTCCCGTCACGAACGTCAGATTGTCGACGTACCACAACAGTTGCGTCTTCCCTTGATGTCGAAATTCCATTTCGGCATCAGGGCAGGAATGGAGTAACAACTCCATTCCGACCGGACTGACGGGCGACCCTTGGTCCAGCCCGGTCACGCGCTCAGGGCCTTCCTGGCCCCGTACAATGCTTTCAAATAACCAGATCAGGTCTGGTTGGGATATGTGCCCCCGAAAGATCTCCACGACTTTGTCGATCGGCGCGCTGGGGAAGCAGTCTCGGATGTCGTCGATTGCCAGCACGAAATGCTTGCGCTCCCGCATGACTTTATCCATCTGTGCGAACAACCGATGCGTACTTCGACCAACACCTGGCAGCAGTTTCTTGAAGAAGGAATCCAGGCAGATCAGGAACGCTTTGGCCGCCGTTCGATCTGCGATGGTTGGAATCGAAAGCAGGCGCTTCTTCCCGTTGGCCTTTGGAATCTCCACATGGCGAACAGGGTGAGGTTTGTACGTCCGAGTTTTGATCGCTTGTGACACCCCCCGGAACATTTCATGCAGTTCCGCCGTCGTGAGGTCATCGAATGTAAGGCCATCCAGTCCAGGCCCCTTTCCGCCTTTCGCCTTCAATATCGTGTAGGCCGCCTCAAGATTC
>JBDOMX010000690.1:0-2993 GCA_039831615.1 Planctomycetaceae bacterium | reverse complement strand
TTCTTCGGATGCGCGAAGCGGGCCATGTTGAATCTGGCCGGGTTCGGCGTTGCGTATCCGCGGGGGCCTCTGTCCCGACGATCTCCCGGCTTTCTGCACTTTGGTTCATCGCTGGCATCAGTGTTCTGGCTGACGGTCCAGTACATATTCGCCAACGTGAAGGTGCGCACGAACTTCATCGCCCGTTGGAAGTCGTAAGGCGCAATGGCACATGGAGAATTCATGCTGGCGTCCCTCCGCGATGTCGTCCGTGATCGCGTACGTGATCTTTGAGGAACCGTTCGATTCGCCGTACTTTCGGGCATTCGTCGACACCATAGATGTCACGAGCGGCATACGCCTGCCGTCGCTGGTGGCTCCACTTCCGAACTTGTCCGGAAAAGCGATCCTGAAAATCGACAATCAGCATTGGCCGCGCGACACGTTCCCAGGAAAACATCCAGGACGGAGGAATTGCGGCCGCGCTTGTTCCGGCACCCGCCCAAATCACAACGTCAGAACCCCATCCCTTGAACCCCCTGGCCGCCTCGGCTACGGCGATGCTGATCAGGCCCGGCCGCCGCAGCCGCGGCCCCAGCAGATCCGCCGTCTTCCGCGACACGCCCCGTAAGTCCGTGTCAGGACCAAAAGTCACAAAGCAATCCGGTAACAATCGGTTGAGCTCGATCGCGTGCTCGGGTCGGTCGACCAGGATCGTTACTCGCAAAGGTCCCGGACCATGCGAGTCGGTCCACTTGCGGATGTCCCGTCTGTGACCCCCCGTAATTTGCCTGCCAGCGCTAAGTGCTTTGGCGGTACGCGCAACAGTGTCGTTGCGGTGGCCGTTTCTGATGATGTCTCGCCCGTAGTCGAATGATGCCTCAGCCTCCGAGTGATTCCGCTGCTGTCCAAAATGGTGCACCCAGGCAACCTGCACGTCCCGACGGACCCGCCTGCAACTCATCAGGTCGATTTGGTCGAACCCGAATGTCGCCCTGACTTTTCCACTTTCGTAATGGGTCAGTTTTCGTGTCGGGTCCAGGATCCCGAACAACCGAAAGCTGGCATCCATCGTCTCAAGTGCGCGCTGAAAACGTTGCTGCGTACAGTCAGTGGCATCGACGAGAGCCACGATATCACCCGTGGCCAGGTCCAAGTCGGCGGTTGCCACTGGTGTCGTGAGGATGATCCGGGGCATTGGTTCGTCATCAACTATCTGCAGCCGCTCCTTATCGTGCACGACCGCGATTTGGCTGGCTCGCGTATCGTCGGCCGACATGATTTTCCGTACGGTCTTTTCGACTTTCCGCAGGGTGATGACACTGTCGCAGACCACGATGATCCGCAGCGCCGGGTAGGCAGCTGCCAATTCCGCGATGATCAAGCCTAGTTCAACACTCCCGGCAGCAAATATCAACCCGCGTTCATTTGCGTGGACGAAATCGGCAAGCGCAGGGTGTGGCAGCTGGTCTACATTCTGTGGATCCGGCAATTGGACGATCGGCGTTGTTGCGGACACGCGGAGTTCGAGTCCGCTCTGAGCTGCCTTGTACCGCAGCGCATCCAGGCACCCAGCATTGGGGATCCAGTAACCGTCAGGATGAATCAGTAGAGACTCATTCTGCGGTTTGACATCATATCCATGAGGTCCGCCCACTGTGGTCAGGTTCCGCCGTACAACGAGGTCACAGTGAAGTCGGCTGAGGTCTTCTCCAGTGATCGACAAATGTTGACCGTGCCGTTCGCACAAAACGACTTGCTCTTCGACTGCGGTTTCAGCCATCGATCTCCTCCATTCGTCCACCCAATCCCTCGAATACCGCAACAGCCCGTAGCCGGAGCGGCCGATTATCATTTCTGCTGCGTTGAGCTCCGGCTACAAAGTTCGCGTCATGGAAATCGCAAGACCGACCACTTGGTCGATGCTCACTTCTTTCTTGCCCACCGTGTCATCTTCTTTGCCAACCGTGCCATGGTCGGCCGGTTTCTTACTTGCGATGGCCAGTTCCTTTCCTGCGACATTGTCCGGCTTTGCCAGTGGGTCCACCAAATCCAGCACACGACCGGAGTGCTCATTAGCCCGGACCTCCCCGGCATCTTCTGACGGCGAATCAACCATCAGAGTTCCAGATTCGAAACTCGGCCTGCAGAGCGTGCATTGGGTGCAGCCGTCGACGAACGATGCAATCACACACAAACGCCCCGAGAGGGCCGCCGCGTTTCTGCGGATCAGTTGCGGCGATGCTTCGATGACAATCAGGTCGGCCGGATCCATGAGATGCTCTCGCAACTCTCGATCGCCGAAACACTTGTCGGCTTCGATCGCGTACCGACTTCGCCGATGTGTATCAGCGGGCACGGCGAGGTTAATGGCGGTCAGCTGGGCGGGGCGAGATTCCGGAGGAGCATCGAGCAAACGGTTGGCGACAGGTAGGTGATTGGCGAACCGCAGGTCGTCCTGCGTTTTGGGGTCGAGCAAAGCCAGCAGTTCCTCCGGGTCATCGACCTCCGCCAACTGCGCAATCTTTCGCAGCAGTTTTCGTCCCGGCTCTTGCTGGCCATTCACAATCCGCGAAATGACGGTCTGCGAGCAGCCGACCATTCTGGCGAACCCCCTCTGACTGCCGTCGGCGGCATCTCGGATCAATGTCCGAATGCGCTCCGCTGCCGGTGAGAGTTTTATCTGCCGTTTGTTCTTGTCCTGCATTGATTTGCTCGTCGTCGAGTCTCTATGATATCTAAAATTTTGTTTCGATGTCTTGATGTGCCATCAGAGTATCAATCCTTTTCGAAATGTGAAACCAGCAATTGGCAGCCAGTCCAGGGATCGGAGATCCTTTCGGTCAGACTTTCGATAACGCGGTTTCTATTTACCTGAGATGTCGGATGGATGACTCATTCGAAGATATTCTGACGCCCGATTCGGAGCCGGCGTGGCAGCTGGCCGAGGCATTAACCCAAGTTCCCCAGTTCGGATCGGGCGGGCAGTGTTTTTCCTGATTTGAGTTGAATAG
>JBDOMX010001167.1:0-3881 GCA_039831615.1 Planctomycetaceae bacterium | reverse complement strand
GGGAAAACGATGTCGCCGGGGATCGTCGAGGTTGGGCATCATATTGTCACCCTGACAGGAGTGAGATGAAAGAGATGAAAGACACGACGTCTGACACTGGGTACCTTCAGGCCTTCTCCCTGCATCAGCCTTTGGCCCCTGATCCAGGCAGAGATGCTACTGTACTCCGGCAAATGCCTATCTGTGCGAGCCACTATTCTTTGCAGCAGCAAAGAAAACTGTATCGCCACGATCACGTGGCCCTGTTAAAATACGGATAGGGTCGGGATTTGCAGGGCATCCGGCAAGATCCGACGCGGTACACACCCGGAGGTGCCTGAACCCAGTTCAGCGCACTCCCTGGTTAAACAGCTGGGTGCAAGCGACACAAGCGACAAGGCAGAAAACCATCAAGGGCGACGAACCAATAATGACTTCGAACAAGCTGGCTTGTGTTTTGTTTGCTGTGGTAGCTTATTCTTCGCTGCTGACGTTAAAGCTCCAGGCAGATGAGTCAACGAACTTTAATTCTCGTGCCAAATCCTTCTTGACGCGTTACTGCATTGACTGTCATGGCAACGACACTCAAGAGGGCGATATTGCCTTCCATGAATTAAGTGGGGTCAATGCCGACAACGCCCGCTTGTGGGAAAGCATTTGCGAACAGGTCTTCTTCAAGCAGATGCCCCCACAAGACGAGAAACAGCCTACCGAGGCGGAGCGGGACTCGCTTTTTCAAGGGATTACGGGCGAGCTAAGGAAGTACGGAGTTTCCGGCCTGGAAGAGAAACTCAAAAGACCGGAGTTCGGCAACTACGCCGATCACGACAAGCTGTTCTCCGGGGACTATGCACATCTGAAAGGTTTCACACGGGACCGCCGCTGGTTGATCAGTGAGTTCATCTTCAACGCCAAGGTCAATCGCCTGATTGACCACACGAGAACTAGAACGATTGATGGCGTAGAGATGGACGTCATCGGCGACAACGGCGTCAATGTCAGTAAACGATTCGGCGGCCATAACCTGCGGCAAAGCATCACCAATCCCTTCCTGCTGCCAAGCAATGTCGGTGTGCGTTATTACGACACCACCGCGCTGACCGGCGGCCACCTGCTGACGATGATCTCCAACGCCAGGAAGATCGCCGGCTACATGTCGTCCGAACAGGCGATGAAGGCGCACTACCCCGCCATGCACCGCATCATGAAGCTGGAATTCGCACACCGGGAAACCCTCGCCTCCCGTGAGCGGTTCTTAGAGTCCTACATCGAGAACGTCGCGCAGGACATCTACCAGGAAACAAATAAAGCTCTGCTGCCGAGGTTTGTCCGGATCGAAGTGGACGAGGTGCAGGTGCCTTTGGATTCAAAGGGCAAACCGAAGGCAAGAGAAACCAACATGGAACTACTGCGAACGCGATACGATCGCCAGGATATTGAAGCGATTTATCGCGGCATTCAAAAACACAAGCAGTCGGACGTTTCCTACGAAAAAGTGATTGAAAAGTGCGAGCGGGATTGGTTTAATTTCGGCGTCCATGAGAAACGGCTGCTAGGCCGGGTCATGCTCATGAAGATCATGGGCGTGCGGTGGGACATGTCGCTGATCTATGAAGATGTCAGAAAGCAGAACATGGCACTCCCAGCGTATCGGCCTCTTTCTGATAGCGAGATGCAGTTGATCAATGCATCAATCCGGAAACACCGGAACCAGGGAAACAACTACCGCCAGATCATCGATAAGTGCATGAACGACTGGGAGCAATCGTTCAAGGCCGAGCGTGTTGCTGCGGGGCAGGCGGGCGAAAAGCAGATCGGCGACCTGGTGGATGAACTCTTTACCAGGATCTATGAGCGAAAGCCAACCCACAAAGAGGCGCTGGAAAACATCGCGCTGACAAAGACGTACATGAAAACCCTGGGGAACCAGGAGACCATCGCCAAGCTGATTGAGACTCTCATCCTGAGCTCGGAATTGGTTTACCGAGCGGAGTTCGGGCAGGGCCCGGCCGATGCGCACGGCCGACGCATGATGTCACCGCGCCCTGCCAGCTATGCGCTCGCCTACGCGCTGACCGATAGCGCCCCTGACACGGAACTGGTCGCTGCGGTGAAGGAAGGCCGGCTCAGTACACGCGAAGACTACCGCCGTGAAATTATCCGTATGCTCAAGCGGCGCGACCAGTACTACGTCATCGACGAATCGGTCCAGAAAGCCGGCTTCAATTCCAGCATCTGCAACTTGCCGATTCGCAAAATTCGCTTCTTTCGCGAATTCTTCGGCTATACCAAGACCATGACCCTGTTCAAGGATGACGCCCGCTTCGGCGCTGGGTCCTATGATAATGTGAAAGGACGCCTGGTGGACGAAGCCGATATGCTGGTCACCCATATCCTGGCAAAGGATCAGAATGTCTTTGAGGAGTTGCTTACCACTGAAAACTTCTATGTTTATCATTCCGGCGACAATGAGGCGATGAAGGCCGCATCCGATCGCCTCCGGAAAATCTACGACTACTTCAGGGTTCATGACTGGGAAAACTTTAGCGAAGAAGAGCTCTACAGCCATTGGGACTTCATCGACGAAATGAAGATGATGGGTACGGTGTTCCCTAATTTTCTTAAAGACGATCGACGCCGGTCGAGTTGGGTCAGGTCCTTCAAGACCCAAATGGGCAGCCTTGTCATCCGATTTGGAAAGAAGCAGAAAGCGGCAGCCCCGTATGACTCAACGGGGATGGCTTACTGGAACAAAGGCAATGCCTCGACTCGGACCGGTCAGCAACTGCGGGGACCCGAGGTCACCACGTTTTTCGGTATTGACCACAGGGACTGGGACTATCCGACCAATCAACCAGCCAGGATGTCGAACCGGAAGGGCATGCTCACGCACCCCGCCTGGCTGATCGCTCATTCGTTGAACCTCGAGACCGACCCGGTTCGCCGCGGCAAGTGGATCCGTGAAAAACTTCTTGCCGGCACCATTCCGGACATACCGATCACGGTGGACGCGGTGATCCCAGAGGACCATCACAAGACCCTCCGTCAGCGTCTCGAAAAGAGAACCGGCGCTGGCTATTGCTGGAAGTGCCATCAGAAGATGGACCCCTTGGGCCTGCCCTTTGAAATATATGATGACTTCGGTCGCTTTCGCTCGGAAGAAAGAATTGAGCATCCCGAAAACCTGATCAAAGAGGTCTCCAAGGGACGTGGCAGCCAGGCAGCACGCCAAAACGGACTCAATCTGGCGCAGTACAAGACGCTACCCGTGGATGCGAGCAGCCGCCTTGAAGGAACGGGAGACGAGAAGGTCGATGGTGAGGTCCGGGACGCTCTTGACCTTGCCGAGCGTTTGGCGCAATCGCCCCGCGTTCGCCAGTCCATCATCCGCCACGTCTTCAGATACTTTCTAGGCCGTAATGAAGTACTGTCCGATTCCAGGACGCTCATTGACGCCGAAAAAGCCTACCTTAACAATGGCGGTAGTTTTGATGCCGTGATCGTATCCATCCTGACTTCCGACTCCTTCATTTACCGAAAACCTGAAAAGAAATAAAACCATGACCACACGCCGAACTTTCCTCAAATCTTCCGCGCTCGGTTCCGGGTCCCTCGCGCTCTCTCCATCCTTCAATCATCTTCTCGGAGCGCCCAACCTGGATCTCCGACCGCAGCGTTTCATCTTCATCCGCAAGTCGAACGGAAACATTCCCAGCCTGTTTTCGCTCCCCACGTTTTCAGAAGAAGAGAAAAAGAAGGAAGAGAAAAAGGAAGCGTTTGAGGCCGACCTCGACAAGCACGAGTTGCCGCAGTGGTTGAGAGCGATGGAAGGCCACAAGGAAAGCATGACCATCCTGAACGGCATCTCGATGAACATGAGCGATGGCGGCCACTATTCTTTC